>CANRQC010000009.1 GCA_947632695.1 uncultured Oscillospiraceae bacterium
TAAAAAATGCGACCGCCGATTTGCCAAAAATGTGGTGACAGTTTAGAATACCGCGAAGACAGCTCGACATGGATCTGTAGAAGGTGTGGAAGTAAGCATGTATATGAGAGCCCTTCTCCGACCGTAGAGGCGCTTTCGCTACAACGGATGGGTGGTAAAATAAAAGCTTGTGAAGACCAGACGCTGGATGCTTCCCTGCAAATTGAGTTGATTTTGTCGCAGCTGAATACGCTTTGCATGAAGAGTTCTAGATTATCCGAGAACGAACGTAAGACGGAAAAGATCGAGGAGCTTGCGGAAGCGTTCCAATCCGGTTTTAAACTGCTGCAAGATTCTTTTGACAGTTCGAATCGACTCATTGAAGAATTACAAGTTTATTGCACACCTATTGGTGGAGGGCATTTTAAACTAATAGAATAAAAGTAAAAAAGGCTGCTAAACCATTAGACGAAAAGGAGAGATAAGGAAATGAAGAACATGATAAAACAGGCCATCTGTATGTTCCTGGTGCTGACCCTGGTATTTCCATTGGCCGGCTGCGTTTTTTTCGACAGCGGTGACAAAAATGAATTTTTGGGAACATGGAAGGTCCCTATTGATTTGACCGAATTCATCAATGAGGACTTAAAGGAGGGCTTTGCGGGGCTCGACGAGGAATTGGTCGACAATTTCCAGTTCAGCAGTGTTGAAGTGACGCTTGTTTATACGTTTAACAAGGATGATACCTATTCTATCCGCCTGGATCAAGACGCGCTGAATGCGTCAATCGAACATATGAAGGATGAATTTAAGGATATCGTCGAGGTGCTTCTTGAGAATGCGATCGCGCAGGCCGAGCTTGATATGACCGTGGAGGAGCTGCTGGAATCTCAGGGGCTCGACCTGGACGGATTCATCGACAGCGCGGTTGATTTTGATAATACGATCACCAATGCCATTGTAGATACCTTCAACATGAATGGACAGTGGAAAGCCGAGAACGGGCAGCTGTATTTATCTAAAAGCGTAAATCAGGAAGCGGACGATCTGAGCGCGCTCTATGAGATCACTTCCGACGGGATCCGGTTGACCAAACCGGAGGGTTCCGAGGATGAAATGGGAATTTACCCGCTGCTTTTGAAAAAGGCTTGACACCGAGAGGAAACGACAAGCAGGAGGTGACAGGGATGAGAAAGCGCGTTCGTTGCGGCGCGGAGATGGAGGAGGACTTCACGTTCACCGGCGGTTACGGCAACGTGATCCGCAAGAAGGGCTTGACCGGCAAAGCCGTCTATCCCAAAGCGGCAGTGTGCCCGCAGTGCGGCGAGGTCTCGATTTATGTAGACGATGAGCAGCGCGAAAAGCTAACCAAATAGTTCCGGCTTTGCCGGACAGAGCGTGGGGCGGAAAATCCTTTCAAACTGTGAATGGGCAATCCCATACCGGGGTTGCCCATTTATAAAATGACGGATATAGAAAATCGATGCCGAGCGGGTATTAAAAGGTGGAACAGTATGAGATCGATGTATAGTTTTTTAAGCAGGGCATGAATATGCGTATGACGCCGCGGGGGCGGCGGGAGGCAGACCAGGCGGAATAGATCCGCGTTATAAAAAGGAGTGAATACAATGGGATCATGGTTTAAAGAAGAAGAGGACGGCGCCGGCGTGCCGGTTGAAAAACAGCCCTGGACCGGGGATATGGTCATCCGTGCCTGCGGCAGTGGGGAGCCGGCGCGCTATCCCGGCTGCCGTTACCCCACCTACCGTTTAGAGTGGGTGAGCCGGACCACAGGCGAGGTCCGGGAGCCCCAGGAGACGACCAGGACCTATCCTACGCTTCTGGGCTTCACCGCGGCGGGCAAGCATTACCAAAGCATCCGCCAGCTCTATGCCCAGCATGACGAAAGGCGGACCTGGTGCCGGGATATTTATGGCCGGGAGGTGCTGTACCTGGCGGAGCGGTTTCCGTGCTTTGACAGCGAGGACTTTCTGTACGAAAAACGGTTCTACCGCTTTTTCTTCCTCCGGGAAGGGGAGAAGCTGACCCGGGTGCAGTACACCGACGAGTCCAACACGGTGACCGTCACCGAGGATGTGGCGAACCTGGAACGGCAGTGGATGGAGCGTTTTCAGTCCCTGGGATATTTTGATACGGAGATCGGATAGAGCGCAAGCGGGGTACAGACGCGCCGCTCCTCGGCGGAGAGGGTGATATCGGGATCCGGTTTGGCCAGGGGATCATAGGGCTTGCCGTGGTCCAGGAAGGTGACCCAGGCGGCGGCGGGCGTTTCCTCCATGCCCACCCGCACCGTCGCCGAACCCGTGACGGCGTCATAGGCATAGTGGGCGATATTTCCGAAAAGCTCATCCACCGCCACGCTGATCAGCGCCCTGGTCTTGACCGGGCAGCCCAGGGCCTCCAGCCGCTCCTCCACAAAGGCGGTGACCCGGGCGATGTTTTCGGTCACCGCCGCCACGGTCAGCTCCTCGGGATTTGAAAGCCGCATCTTTTTCTTAAATTCCAGAGAGAGCATGATGATGTCGTCAAACTGGGGAGACGTGCCCACAAAGGCGTCGATGTCCGCTTTCACCGCGGGGATCAGGGCGGCGCGTCCGTCTCCGGAATGGTTTTGGGGGAAGGGATCTTCCAGTTCGCCTTCCGGGATCTCCTCGCCGGCCAGCCGGATGCCGGTCGGATCGAGGGCCTTTCCTTCGGTTTCGCAAAGGTAGTAATAGAGGACCGTTTTGATCTAGTGGAACGCTCCCGCGCCGTCGGTCAGAGCGTGAAAAGCGCCAAAAACCACTTACAGTATAAAAAATGAAAAAGGTCAAGAGAATTGAAACAGCCTTCGTGATCTGCTCCCCCGGGGTTGGCCAGCAAAAAATATCAAAGGCTGTATTCGATTTTATATGAACGGGAAGGGCAAAATAAAAAATCCTTCCCCTGGCTTCTACCAGAGGAAGGATTTTCCGCGTTTCACGCACATGGTGGAGATAAGCGGGATCGCTTTTCTGCGGAAAAGCCACGGCGGTTACGATATGCCACCGGCATATCGTTAAGAGCCGCCTTTCGATCCCGCAGTGCTTAGAGATCGAAACCCTTAACCACTCATCCAAGTCTGGTGGAGCAAAAAGCGAGGTATACGAACACCGGGTGTTCGTATACCTCGCAAGTGGTGGAGATAAGCGGGATCGAACCGCTGACCTCTTGAATGCCATTCAAGCGCTCTCCCAGCTGAGCTATACCCCCATAGGACACGTGAAACATATTCTCTTTATCCGGCCGGTGTCCCCGGCCAGCCGCTCATTTTCCTGAGCGCTTGCGTATTATATCAGAAATTGCCGGACTTGTCAAGCACTTTAAAAAACTTTTTTTGCGCTGGGATCTGCATAAAATGAAATCAGACATTGCATTTGTCCGCCGAGTGTAGTATAATTTAATTATCACTTAATAACAATAGAAAAGGAGGAAGCGTTATGAAATTGCAGGGTAAAATCGCGATCATCACCGGAGGCAGCCGGGGAATCGGCTATGCCACAGCGGACGCGTTTCTTCAGGAGGGCGCCAAGGTGATCCTTTGCGCCAGCCGCCAGGAAACCGCCCAGCGAGCTGTGGATTCTCTGTCCAAGGCCCATCCGGACGCAACCGTCGAGGGGATCTGGCCCAACCTGAGCGACCCGGAAGCGGTAAAGGCCGCGTTCCAGGACGTGGCGGCGCGGTACGGGCGCATCGACATCCTGGTGAACAACGCCGGCACGGCGGAGAGTACGCCCTTCCGGGACTACACCCCGGAGCTGTTCAACAAGGTCATGGATCTGAATGTGAAGGCTGTGTTCAACTGCTGTCAGGCCGCGGTCCCGCTGATGGAGCGGCAGGGAAGCGGCGTGATCCTCAACACTTCCTCCATGGTCAGCATCTACGGCCAGCCCAGCGGCCTGGCCTATCCCACCAGTAAGTTTGCCGTCAACGGCCTGACGGTGTCCCTGGCCCGGGAGCTGGGGCCCAAGGGCATCCGGGTCTGCGCCGTGGCACCGGGGATCATCGAGACGGACATGATGCGTTCCGTGCCGGAGAGCGTGATCGCCCCACTGGTGGCCCGGATCCCCCTGCGGCGCATGGGAAAGCCGGAGGACATCGCCAAGGCCTTTGTGTTCCTGGCGTCCGGCGACGCCTCCTATATTACGGGGGTGGTGCTCCGGGTGGACGGCATGGCGTCCAATTAAACTATTGCTTTCATTTATAAAAATGCGGACCGCCAAAGGCGGCCCGCGTTTTTCGCGCTTTAAAATTCCGTGTCGGGATAGATGTACGCCGCCAGGACCTGGTAAGCCTGGTCATAGAGGTGGTTGGCCTTGTTGTGGAACAGGTTCTTGTCCAGCTGGTAGAAGTGATCTTCCTTCACGGCCCGCAGGTCCTGCCACACCGGGTTGTCTCCCACCATGTCCATCAGTTGGTCATACATCTGGCCGGGCTCGTCGTACCAGCTTAGGAACAGATAGTCCGGATCCAGGGCGTACAGGTCCTCCAGGCTGATCTCCACGCTGGAGGACTTGGCGGTGTTGTCCGGGTCCACCAGGTTCACGCCCCCCAGCTCGTGGAGGATGGTACCGGGCTGGGATTCGCCGGTGTAAGCCTTTAACGTATCGGAGCTGACCACCAGGATCACCGCCGTGGGAGCATGCTCCACCTGGGGCACCTTGGAGACGATGTCAATGATGCCGCTGGCGGTCTTCTCCGCCACCTCGTCCCACAGCTGGGCGTTGCCGGTGAGGTTGCAGAACACCTTGAACCACTTCAGATAGTCCTGGACGCCGTCATAGTCGATGCCGATGACGGGGATGCCCACGGCGGCGGCGGGGCCGGAGATGGTCTCATAGCCCTTCATGCCCACGGAGCAGACGATCAGATCCGGCTCCTCCGCCAGAATGGCCTCCACGTCCCAGCCGGTGCCGGAGGAGCTCTCGGTGACCACCTTCACGCCCTCGTCCTGGGTGATGTCCCGGCCGATCTGCTCGTTATAGAGGGTCACGGCGCTCTTGCCGCCCACCGCCAGAGGCACGGTGCCGCCGGCCTCGTACCACAATGCCACCAGGCTGCCGTAGAGCACGGCCACCTTCTTGGGCTCCTTGTCGATGGCCAGCTCCTGACCGCTGCCGTCGTCGGTGAAGATCACCTGGGTGTCGGTGACGGTGACTTCGTTGGCCTTGTTCATGTAGTACTCCACTACCTGGTTATCGACCTCCGGCTCTGTGGCGGGGGGCGTGGTGGGACTCTCCGTGGGCGCCTCCGTCTGGGCGGAGGAGGGAGGCGTGGAGGAGGTGGACGGCGGGTTTGTCTCCCCGGAGCCGGCGGGGCCGCAGGCGGCCAGGCTCAGGGCCATGGCCAGCAGCAGGAGCAGCGCGGTAAATTTTTTCATGCTTACATACCTCTTTTTGATAAATTTACGCCTTTTGCGAGTGCGTACCGAGTTTTTCCGGGATCAGGAAGGGACAGTTATTCTTCTCGTCCCGGAGGATCTGGGCGTCAATGGAGAACAGGCCCTCCATATTGGCCCGGCTGATGACCTCCTCCGGCGTGCCGGCGGCATAGACGCCGCCGGATGCCAGGGCATAGACCCGGTGGGAATACCGGGCGGTGAAATTCATGTCGTGGAGGACCATGACGATGGTGATGTTCAGCTTTTCTCCCAGCTCCCGGATCAGCTCCAGCACCTCCACCTGGTAGCCGATGTCCAGGTAAGTGATGGGCTCGTCCAGCAGCAAAATTTCCGGCTGCTGGCAGATGGTCATGGCCAGCCAGGCCCGCTGCTTCTCCCCGCCGGACAGGTTGTTCAGCAGCCGGTCCCCCATGTTGTCCAGGCCCGTCAGGGCCAGAGCCCGGTCGATCATCTCCCGGTCCTCCCCGGTCATGCTCCGGCCGAAGCGCTTGTAGGGATAGCGGCCGTAGGAGACCAGGGTGCGAATGGTGATGTCTCGGGGGGAGGTGTGGACCTGGGGCAGATAGGCGATCCGCTGGGCCAGCTCCCGGGGGGAGTAGGATTTTAGCGGCCGGTCCTGGTATACCGGCCCGCCGGTGTAGGGGGTGACCACCCGGGGAATGGTCTTGAGCAGACTGCTCTTGCCGCAGCCGTTGGGGCCGATGATGGTGGTGATCTTCCCCTTTTCAAATTCCATGGTGACGTGTTCCAGAATTTTCCGCTTGCCGTAGGCAATGGAGACGTTGTCAAAGCCAAAGTACATGGTTCTTCCTCCTTTCAGGCGGTCTCCTTCGTCCTGAGCAGGTACAGGAAGAAGGGCGCGCCGATAAAGGACAGCACGATGCTCACCGACAGCTCCCCCACCGGCAGCACCACCCGGCCCACGGTGTCGCAGATGACGATGAAGGAGTACCCCAGAAAAATGGAGGCGGGGAAGAGATATTTATAGTCCGAGCCAATGATCAGCCGGGCGATATGGGGCACGATGAGCCCCACGAAGCTGATGAGCCCCGCCACCGCCACGGAGGCCCCAGCCAGGAGCGACGCCACGGCGATGAGGAACAGCCGGAACCGCTCCACCCGCAGGCCCAGGGAGCTGGCCATTTCGTCCCCCAGCATGAGGATGTTCATTTTCCCAGGGAGGAAGAAGCAGATGCACACCCCCACCAGCATATAGGGAAAAATCAGTTGCAGATCGCCCCAGACCGTGCCGTTGAGGCTGCCCACCAGATGGCCGGTGGCGTTGGCCAGCCGCTCGGAGAAAAAGCTGCGGATAATGTCGTTAAAGGCGCTGAACATGGCGGACACCGCCATGCCGGAGAGGATCATCTTCACCGGGCTGACCCCCTTTTCGTAGGCCAGCAGGTAGATCAGCATGGTGGTGACAAAGGAGCCCACGATGGTACCCACCGGCAGCAGGCTGTAAAACTGGGGGAAGGCCACCAGGGTCAGATACCCCACGAAGCTGGCCCCGCTGGTGACGCCGATGGTGGAGGGGGAGGCCAGGTGGTTGCGCATGACCCCCTGGAGGATGCACCCGGACAGGGCCAGACAGACCCCCACCAGCCCGCCGCACAGGACTCTCGGCAGCCGCACGTTCCAGATAATGAGCCGGGCCTCCGCGTCCTCCCGGAACAGGGCCTGGACCACCTGAAAGAGGGAGTATTTCACGCTGCCGATGGCCGTGCAGGCCAGGGTGGCCGCCAGGCACAGCCCCGCCAGGAGCAGCAGCACCGTCAGCTTATAGGGCAGGGTCTGGCGGAGCGATTTCGTTTTCGGCTGGGTTTTCATAGGCCGGGCACCTCCAAAATAAAAAATCGGGCATGACCAAATTGGCCATGCCCGATTTTCGCACGACAAACACCGCCCCCTTGCGGGAACGTCTGAAAAGCCACATCATCGGTCTTCCGGCTCGTGTATTGGGGGGCTTCCGCCCCTGCGCCAAAAGATCTACCTTCTCAGGGATTTTCCCCAATGGCCGGCTCACGCCGCGACCTTTTGACTCCTACACATACGGCAACGGTAAAATGCGCCGGACTCCCACCGGCTTCCCTCATCCAGGCGCCTGCGAAAGCCGCAGTCTTCACGCCGGGACACGATGCTCTGTGAAATTGGTAACATTATACCGATTGCGCCCCCGTTTGTCAAGCGGGCGGGACAAAATATTTCCGCCTTTTCGCCCCCCGACGGCAAAAGGGACCCGGAAACGTATTGGTACTTGCTTTTCCTCTGATTTTCGCTATAATATAAGTAAATGCGCACCCCTGCGCGAATCAAAATAAGGAGTTGGATAGAATGCAAGTAAATACCCTGCTTCACGGCTTCCGGGTCACCCGGGTACGGGAGCTGGCGGAGCTGAAGGCCCAGCTGGTGGAAATGGTTTACGAGAAGAACGGCGCGCAGCTGGCCTGGCTGGACCGGCCGGACCAAAATATGTCCTTTGCCATCGCGTTCAAGACGGTGCCGGAGAACGACACCGGCGTTTTCCACATTTTGGAGCATAGCGTTTTGTGCGGTTCCGACAAATATCCTGTGAAGGAACCCTTCGTCAATCTGCTGCGGACCTCCCTGCAGACCTTCCTCAACGCCATGACCTTTGGGGACAAGACCATGTACCCCGTGTCCAGCCGGAACAAGAAGGATTTCGCCAACCTGGTGGACATCTACATGGACGCGGTGCTCCACCCCGCCATCTATTCCCAGGAGAACATCTTCCGCCAGGAGGGCTGGCACTATGAGTTGGCCGAGGACGGCAGCCTCCTGCGCAACGGCGTGGTGTACAACGAAATGAAGGGCGCTTACGCCTCCGAGGACACCCTCATCGAGTCCCAGATGGAAAAGCTCCTGTTCCCCGATTCCTGCTACCGCCACGATTCCGGCGGCGACCCGGCCCACATCCCGGAGCTGACCTACGAGCAGTTCCTGAACGCCCACCGCCGGTTCTACCATCCCGGCAACAGCCGGATCTTCCTGGACGGGCAAATCGATCTGGACGCCACCCTGGCGCTGCTGGACGGGTACTTAAAGGACTACGGCCCCAGCCCCGACCCGGAGCCGGAGATCCCCATGCAGGCGCCCACCGGTTTCCACTCCGCCCGGATCGAATACGAGATCGCCCCCAATGAGGACCCGGCCCACCGGGGCCACCTGGCCATGGGCTTTGTGGGCGGCACCTTCGCCCAGCAGAAGGAGCTGATCGGGCTGAACGTGCTGTCCGACGTGCTATGCGGCTCCAACGAGGCCCCGCTGAAGAAGGCCCTGCTGGAGCAGGGGCTGGCGGAGGACGTGTCCATGTACGCCAACGCCGTCCAGCAGATCGTGGCGGAGATCTCGATCCACAATACCGACGAGGAGAAGGTTCCCCAGATCCAGGCGGTGTGCCGGGAGGTGCTGACCGGGCTGGCCCGGAACGGCATTCCCAAGGACCAGATCGTCGCCGCCCTGAACAGCCGGGAGTTCCGGGTGCGGGAGGCGGACTTCGGGCGGATGTCCCCCGGCGTGATCTACGCCATTTCCGCCATGGACACCTGGCTCTACGGCGGCGACCCGGCGGAGAGCCTGTGCTTCGACGAGGTGTTTGCCCAGCTGCGCCGGGAAATGGACCAGGGCTATTTTGAGAAGCTGCTGGAGAAGACCTTCCTGGAGAACACCCACTGCGCCCAGGTCTACTGCGCTCCCTCTCACACCGTGGGGGAGCAGGCCCGGAAGCGGGAGGCGGAGCAGCTTACCGCATTGCTTGCCACCTGGGACCAGGACAAGAAGGACCAAGTCGCCGCTCAGGCCAAGGCCCTGAAGGAACATCAGCAGGCCCCCGATTCCCCGGAGGCCCTGGCCACCCTGCCCCAGCTCAAGCTGTCGGACGTGGCCAAGAAGCCGGAGCCCATCCCCATGGAGGTGGGGAAAACGGGGCAGACGCCGGTGCTGTACGTCCCCGTGAACACCAGCGGCATCGTCTATGCCGATTTCTACTTTGACGCCCGGGACCTGACCCTGGAGGAGCTGCCCCTGGCGGACCTGCTGGCCAGCCTGCTGGGCCAGGCGGCTACGGAAAAGCGGGACAGCCTGTCCCTGCTCAACGCCATCAAGACCCACTTGGGCGCCTTTGACGCCGGCATGGAGGGCTTCTCCCGGAAGGGCGACCCCCATTACTGCGCCCCGGCCCTGGTGGTCTCCACCAGTATGCTGAAAGCCGGCGTGGACCAGGCCCTGCCCCTGATCGCCGAGGTGCTGACCGGCTCCGTTCTCCGGGACCGGCCCCTGGTGGGCAAGCTCCTGCGGCAGAAGAAGCTGGACACCCGGCAGTACATCGTGATGAGCGGCAACCGGTTTGCCTCCACCCGGGCCGCCGCCGGATTCTCCGCCTCGGGCATGGTGGCGGAGGCCCTGGGCGGTCTGGAGAATTACCGCTGGCTGTGCAAGACCGAGGCCGCCTTCTCCCAGGGAGACGACACGCTGCTGACCCAGCTGGAGGAGCTGGCCAAGCGGCTGCTGTGCCGGGCCCGGCTGACCCTGTGCCTGACCGGGGACCGGGACGAGGCCCTGGCCGCCCGTCTGGCGGAGCCCCTGCCCATGGGCGAGGCGGTGACCGCCCCGGCATCCTATCCCGGCTGGGGCGCCCGGCGGGAGGGCTTTGTGATCCCTGCCGAGGTCTCCTTCGCCGCCAAGGGCGGCAACCAGCTGCTGCTGGGCAGCGCCTACCGGGGCGAACAGCGGGTGGCGGCCAGCGCGTTGTCCCTGGACTACCTGTGGAACACCATCCGGGTCCAGGGCGGCGCCTACGGCTGCGGCCTGCTGATCGCCAGCGCCGGCCAGGTGGTCTTCCACACCTACCGGGATCCCAACGCCGCCGGTTCCCTGGCCGCCTTTGACCGGGCCGGGGACTTCCTCCGGGCCCAGCACTATGGCCAGGAGGAGATCGAGGGCCTGATTCTGGGCACCATCTCCGACGCCGACCCCATGCTCACCCCCCGGCTCAAGGGCCGCAACGCGGCGGCGCTGTACCTCTCCGGCCGGACCCAGGCGGACCAGGATGAGCTGTACAGCCAGATCCTCTCCACCACCTGGGCGGATATGGAGCAGTTCGCGGACCTGCTGGATCAGACCTGCGCTCAAGGCAGCGTGTGCGTCATCGGCGGCAAGGCGCTGCTGGATGCCTGCGGCGACGCTCTGGACACCGTGGAGGACCTGGCCTGAGCGGCAAACGACCCCCCGACACCCAACAAAAAAGCAAGCGGCACAGCTTCCGGGCTGTGCCGCTTTTCCGTATCTGTCCGGGCGCTTGGGGAGCGCTTGACTCCGAGCGCTTTTCAGTCCAGGGGGGTGAAGACAAATTTCTGGGTCAGCCCGTCGCAGGCGGCGTAGATGGTCATGCCGCCCCCGTCCTGCAGATCCATGGTCATTTCCACGGCCTTCCCCGGGAGCAGAGTGCGGACATAGGCCTCCGGATCGTCGGTCTCTACTTCCTCAAAAAACACGTCCCGCATTTGGTTGTTGCGGCAAAGATTCTGAATTTCCCGCACCATTTCGTAAGCAGCCAAAGAGAAACGCCTCCTTTCAGCAAAAAGTATATCATAGTATGTCCCTCCGCGCAAGTTTTTTGCGTCCCAGGGCATAAAAAAGGGCTTGCAATTTCCCTGCCCATCTGCTATAATACAAAGGCAACGCGGGTATAGTTCATCGGTAGAATGCGACCTTCCCAAGGTTGACAGGTGGGTTCGACTCCCATTACCCGCTCCAAAAATCGGCAAGCGACTTTAGGAGCTTGCCGATTTTTACTTCTTCACTCTTCACTATTCACTTTTCACTTCATACGATGGGCCGATTTTTGGAAAGTAATAAGTAATAAGTAAGAGTGAAGAAGTGTGGTGTCCCCTTCGGGGACGATTGAAATTCACACCGTGAGAGTTCAAATCCATATTCCAGACTGTCGAAAAAATCTTTTTATTGCGGTTAGACAAAAATCGGCAAGCCTTACTAGAGACTTGCCGATTTTTACTTTTTCACTACTTGCAATGTTAGGGTTATTTTTCCTTTTTCCTCAATTCCCTGATGGCGATAACCGCGCCAACGATGGCAAGCGCATAAAATAGAATGATAATATAGCCATCTTTGCTGTCAAACCCAAAAACATTAAGCATAGTCGACCACGCGCCGGGCTCCACCAGATATGAATTAGCTAAAAGCCACGCAGAGCCTCCTATAATACCAGAAAGCATCAAAAAACATCCGAAAATTACTTTTTTCATAAACGGTATCTTTCCTTTCCGTATTATTTGTTTTTTCCCTACAAACGCCGATTGTTAAACAGTCGCCCACTTGACATTTCATTTCGACAAAGGCTTTTTCGGGCGAATTTTATTCCGCCGACGGCCCGGGGCGTGGCTTTTTCCGCCGGAAATTGGGACGGCGGCGGGGCTTGCGCTCGGCCTTTTCCCCGGCTTCGGCGGCATCCTTCCGCTCGGCCTCCGGGGCCTCGCCTGCCGGGGCCTGGGGGACGGCCTCCTGCTCCGGCTTGGTCCGGCGCTTCCGGCGGGGACGGCGGGCGCTGTCCTCCTCCTTGGGCTCCTCCTGGTCGTAGGCCTCGGCGATGGTGTCCGTGCTGTACCGGAACCGGATGGGCTCCAAATGCACCGCCTCCTGCTCGGTCTCCGCGGGCTTTGCCCGCTTGCCGGCGCCAGAGATGGGGGCCAGGTCGGCGGGAATGGGCGGGTCGTTTTTCTTGGCCTTGCCGTTGCGCAGCACGGCGATGTCGGTGTTGGCGTAGGTGTTCACCGTCTCCGGCTGGGCCTCCATGCGCACCCGCACCCGCTGGCGCAGCAAATCCAGCTCCACCACCGTGCCTCGGCCGTCGGGGGTGTCCACCAGGGACTCGGCCTTGGGGCTGGTGCGGAGCAGATCCTCATAGGCGTCCTGCTCGTACTTGAGGCAGCACATGAGCCGCCCGCAGGTGCCGGAGATCTTCGTGGGGTTCAGGCTCAGATTCTGAGTCTTGGCCATTTTGATGGACACCGGCTGAAAATCCTCCAGGAAGCTGGCGCAGCAGAAGGGCCTGCCGCAGATCCCCAGGCCGCCCACCATCTTGGCCTTGTCCCGAACGCCGATCTGCCGCAGCTCGATCCGGGTGTGGAAGATCCCGGCCAGATTTTTCACCAGCTCCCGGAAATCCACCCGCTCGTCGGCGGTGAAGAAGAACAGCAGCTTGCTTCCGTCGAAGGCGCACTCGGCGCTGACCAGCTGCATATCCAGCCCCAGCTCCCGGATCCGCTGATTGCAGATGTCGCAGGCCCGCTTTTCCTTGTTCCGGTTGTCGGCGGCAATCTGCTCGTCCCGGGGAGTGGCAAGCCGCTGCACAGGGCGCAGAGGGGCCGCCAGATCCCGGTTCAGGACCCGGTGGCAGGCGCTGGTGCAAGTGCCGTACTCCGGTCCCCGGGCGGTGTCGATGATTACATGATCCCCGGGCTTCAGGTTCAGCCCCTGGGGATCAAAATAGTAGACCTTCTGCCCCGGGCGGAACTGGACGTCCACCACCTGGGCGGAGGAGGCTAATTCTTGTTCATCCATGGTAAACTCCTTTATTTTTAACGCAGGGCATACGCCAGATAGCCGCACACGGCGGCAGGGGAGACGTTGCCCTGGGCATATTCGATGGCTTTTTTCAGCGCCTCCACCCCCCGCAGGAGGGTGGCGCCGTCCCGCCTTGCGCCAATCTCCCGGGCGCCGGGCACCGGCTCCGGCAGACCCGCCTGACATACCAGGGCCCCTTGGAGCAGCGCTAAGTAGACCTGGAGCTGGGCAATCAGCCGGTCCCGCTTCCACTTTTCCATGGGGATCAGCAGCCGCAGCAGGGCCACCGGATCAGACTGGGCCACGCAGGCGGCGAAGGCCTGGGCGTTTTCGTCGGGCTCGGCCTCCAGCAGGGCCCGGGCGGCGCCTAAGAAGCCTCCGCTCTGCGCGGCGGCCTGGGAAATGGCGTCGGAAGAGGCCTGGGGGAAGTCACTTTTCAGCTGCCGGATCAAAATGTCCTTGGGGAGCGGGCTCAACTCCAATTCTGTACTCCGAGAACGGACGGTGGGCAGCAGCTTGTCCGCTGCGTCCGTCAGAAGCAGAAACACGCCGTAACCCGGCGGCTCCTCCAGCACCTTCAGCAGGGCGTTTTGCCCGGGAATGCCCAGATCCTGGGCCCGGGGAATGAGCAGTATTTTTTTCTCCGCCTCGTTGGGCCGGATGTAAAGCTCCGCCCGGGCGGCCCGGATCCGCTCCACGGGGACGGTTTTTTTCTCCGGGTCGTCTACGGTGATCACGTCGGGGTGGGTGTCGGCCAGGACCTTCCGGCAGGCCCGGCACCGCAGACAGGGCTTTTCTCCCTCCCCCCGGCAGAGGATGGCGGCGGCCAGGAGCCGGGCCAGGGTGCGCTTCCCGGACCCCGCAGGCCCGGAGATCAGATAGCAGTGGGACAGCCGTCCCGACGCTAGGGACGATTTGAGATTTTCCTTCAGCCGGGGATTGCCCAGCAGACCTTCGAATCCCATATCTTACCCCCAGAGGGCGGAGAGCATGGGGATGACCTGCTTTTTCCGGCTCATCACATGGGGCAGAAACACGGCGTTGTCCTTGGGCGGCACGCCGAAGGCCTGGAAAATGGTATCGCCGTCCCCTATGTAGAGCAGCTGCGTTCCTTCCAGAAGCACATCCGTCAGCATCAGAAGGATCATGGAGAGCCCCTTTTCCTTGGCGGCGGTGCGCATCAGCTCCAAAAATTCCCCCTTCCGTTCCAGCATCCGGGGGCTGTCCATACAGGTGACCTGTCCCACCCCCAGGGCGTGGCCCGCGATGTGGAACTCCTTGTAGTCGGTAAAAAGCAGCTCCCGGGCGGTGCGGCTTTCCAGGGAGGCGGAGAAGATGTCCCGCCCAAGCTCTTCCAGGGACACGTTGGCGATCCGGGCCATCCGCTGGGCGGTGCGCCGGTCCCGGAGGGTGCAGGTGGGGGACTTGAACATGACGGTGTCGGACAGAATGGCCGCCGCCATCATCCCCGCCATTTTCTCCGAGGGCATCAGCCCCCGGTCCTGAAACATACTGGCGATGATGGTATTGGTGGAGCCCACCGGCTCGTTGCGGACATAGATGGGGTTGGAGGTCTGAATATCCGCCAGCCGGTGGTGGTCGATGATCTCCAGGATCTCCGCCTCCTCCAGCCCCGGCACGGACTGGGAGGCCTCGTTGTGGTCCACCAGTACCACCCGCTTCCGCCGGGGGCGGAGCAGATGGTAGCGGGTCAGCACCCCGGCTACCCGGTCGTTCTCGTCCAGAATGGGGTAGCAGGAGTCCCGGTGCTGGAGCACCTGCTCCCGCACATCGTCCACCCGGTCGTCCAGATGGAAGCAGACCAGATCCTTGGTCCGGCAGATCCGCCCGATGGGGGTGGACTGGAAGATGAGCCGGGCGGCCCGGTAGGCGTCGAAGGGGGTGGAGATGATGCAGGTCTCGGTGGGCAGCTCCCGCAGCTCCTCCGGCAGCTCCGCCTGGCACAGCACCAGGCAGTTGACGTTCAGCTCCAATGCCCGGCGGATCATGTCCGGCTGGTGGCCGCACAGTACGATGGTGTCCTTCCGGTCGAAGAGTAGATGCTCCCGGCTCTGGGGCAGGGCAATGGTGACCTCCCCGGCCACGGTATCCGTTTCCTCTCCGGCGTCGTTGAGGATTTTCCCCTCCAGCACGGACAGGACATTGAACAGCGGCACTTCCTCCAGCACCCCGGCGGTGACCAGGGCCATGTTGTAGCTGGCCACATCCTCCCGGGAGAGCATGCCGTACAGGGTGCCGTCCTCGTTGGCGACAGGCACAGAGGAAATGCCCTTCTGCTGCTGTAAAACGGACCAGGCCCGGTCCTCGGTGACGGCGGCGCTGAGCACCGGCGGGACGTCAAAATCCAGATCCCGCACCTGGGTGTACATACTGGTAATCAGCTTAGGGGGCTGGAACCCGAACCGGTCCAGCACGATCTGTGTCTCGTCGGAGACATGGCCCAGGCAGGCGGCCTCGTATTCCCGGTCGCCCAGGGCGTTGCGCAGGGCGGCGTAGGCCATGGCGGCAACGATGGAGTCGGTGTCCGGGTTCCGATGTCCGGTGACATAGATGGGGTCCATAAAAGCACCTCCCGATTTAGGATTCTTCGGCGGTGATCTCCCCCGCCAGGTTGGTGGCGAAAAGCTCCGCGATCTGCCGCTGGTCCATGCCCTGGCCGATGGCCCACATGAGCTTGGTCAGCGCGGCCTCGGAGGTCATGTCCCGGCCCTGGATGACCCCCAGCTCCAGCAGGCGGCTGCCCACCTGATAGACCCGCAGGTCGGAGCTGTCGTACAGGCACTGGGTGGTGACCACCACGCTGGTGCCCGCCCGGACAGCCGCCCGGATGCCCCGCAGGCCCTCGTTGAGGACGTTGACCCCGCCCAGGCCGAAGGCTTCCAGCACGATGCCTTTACAGCCCATCCGCACCAGGGCGTCGAAAATGGTAGGGGAGAGACCGGGGGTCAGCTTCACCAGGAACACGTCCTGACTGATTTTTTCCGCCAGCCGGGCCGGCCCCCGCCGTGGAGGCAGGACGGTGGGATCCACCACTAACCCCCGGTTGGTGACCTGGGCGGCGTAGCGGGCGTTGACGCTTTCAAAGGCGGAAAAGCCGGAGGCCCGCACCTTCACCGCCCGGCAGCCAAGCATCACCTTTCGGTCAAAGGCGATATACACCCCCGGGTATCCCGCGGACGCCATGGCAAAGGCGGTGCGCAGATTGTCCGGCCCGTCGGAGAGAATGTCCTGGAGGGGCAGCTGGGAGCCGGTGAACACCACCGGCAGATCGATATCCGGCAGCATGAAGGTCACGGCGGAGGCGGTGTAGGCCATGGTGTCGGTGCCGTGGGAAATCACGATGCCGTCAAAGCCCGCCCGGTCGCTGAAAACATTCCGGGCGATGCTCTGCCACTCCTGAGGAGTGATGTTGGAGGAGTCCAGACACATCAGATCCCGGACGGAGACGGTATAGTAGGTCCTGAGCTGGTTGAGCTCCCGCTCCATGACGCCGGCCCGATGGGGCTCTAAGCCCTCGCTGCCCGGCTCCGAGGCGATGGTGCCTCCCGTGGTCAGCAGCAATATCTTTTTTTTCATGGCCACTCTCCGTCCGCCCAAACCGGGCCTATAACTTTTCAATTCTATTATACCCTTCCGGCAGCAAAATAGCAAGCGGAAAAAATAAAAGGGGAACAGGCGGAGCCTGTTCCCCAAATGAACGCCGGTGATGTTCAGTTGATGGTATTGGCCATGGAGCGGCCGGCGGCGCTCCCGGTGCGGATCTGCCGGAGGCCGGTGAGGGTATCGATTCGGCGGATTCCCACCCACCGGCAGCCGTGAAGGATCTCGAGGCTGGAGGGTCGGCGGATCCGCAGGACGAAGCTCTGGCCTGTGAACAGGGTTTCCGGCTCTCCCGGGGCGAACTGCTCTTCCAGTTCAATGGTGATGGGGGAGGCCTCCAGTGTCAGGCCGCTCTCCGGATCCTGCTGCTGCGTCAAAGTAAAACGCACCGCGTGGGTGAGCACCGTGTTCTCCTGCTGGACGGTGAATCCCGCGGGGTCTCCCGCCCAGCCAGCCTCCGCCGTTTCTCCCGAGAAGACAGCGGAGACCTTTACCCGGTAGAAGTCGCCCTTCCCGTCCAGGGCGCAGGCCCCCTGCTTCCAGACCCCGCCCAGGGCTTCCAGCGCCTGGGCGGCGGTGGCGGCGGGCGCCCGGCAGGCGCCGCCCCCCATCCCGGCCGGCGCCATCACCGTCACAGCCACGGTGGCGGTTTTCTTCGCTAGGTCCGCTTCCTCCAGGGAAACCGCCGCCGCCACATCCTGTAGGTAGGGAAGGGGCCGGCCCGGGTAGCTCTCCTCTGCCCGGAGCCCGGCGGCGTTCAGCTTCGCGATCACTTGCTCGATGAGCCCCATTTATCCTCCGCTCCCTTCCCCACGCAAAGTCCCCAGCGGTAGACCACCGCGTCCCGGCAGCAGATCTCCTCGGCCCGCCGGAAGAGATATTCCCTTCCCCGGCATCGGAGGAGATCCCCCTCCGTTATCTCCACCTCCGGCGGGCCGATGAAGACGTAGCGCCCCTGGGGTATTTCGCCGGTGAGCGTCGTCTCCCGTTCCAAATTCTGCCTGGAATTGGAGCGGCTGGGCTGGAGAAAGCCCCGGAAGGGGACCCACGTTCCCTGGCGCAGCACTTCCAGGGAGGCGCCGTACTTTTCCATGATCTGCCTGATTACCAGGTCCATGCTACACCCCCGAGAAATGGAACCGGTCCCGGAGATAGGGGGCGATGATCAGCTCCGCCTGACTGCGTAGGCAGTTGGACGCGGGATCCCCGCCCCGTTTCCGAAAGGCTAAGTCCCCCACGTTCACCTGCTCCAACTTTTCCCCCTCTTGGACCCCCGAGAGGGCGGACAGCGCCAGCAGACTGGCCGCCGCCAGGAAATCAGCCCGGCAGTCGTCGGGGGTCAGCCCCGGCCGGAGCCGCTGCCGCAGACTGCTGGTGATCCCCCGGCACAGGAGCTTCAGGAGGTGGTACTGCCGCTCCTCCAGATTGCCCGCCAGGACCTGCGCCTGGGCGAATACCTGCTCGGCCAGGGTCATACCTTCAGCACCGCCGCAGCGCCGTCGCAGATCTTGCCGAAGCCGGAAATGGCGGTGATGGCCGCCCGCTCCAGCTGCCGGTCGATGAGCTTGTCATATTCCACCAGCACGTCTCCGGCCCGCACCAGCTCCAGGGCGTACCCCTTGTCCAGGCCGATGATGGTGCCGTCCTCCACTGCGCCGGTGCGGTAAAGCTCGGCGCCCAAGGGCGTGGTCAGCTTGCCGGTGCCCTGGAAGTTCAGCCCGGTAAGGGGATTCTGAAACTCGGGGATCTTCAGCACCTTGGTCATGGTGCCGGTGGACATGAGCAGGGTGTTCATGGTGTAGGGATCGAACTGGCCCCAGAACTCCACCAGCTGGTCGTAGGCCAGGGTGCCGGAGGCCCCGGAAATGGGATCGGTACCCACCTTGTATTCGGGGGCGGCATTGCCGTTGCCGTCGCCGTGGATCAGCACCTCCACCGCGTCGGCGATCTGCATTTTCTGGATGTAGGCGCCGATCTGCCGAAGCATCACGGAGAACAGATCCAGCTTCTGGAACCGCACGGCCTCGTAGCTGGCGATAAGCATCCGGCCCCGCTTGGTCAGGTGAACCAGATGCTCCTTGGTCTTGACCTGGGTGGCGGGGATGACGGTGCCCTCCTCTACTTCCCGAAGGGCCTTGTCCTCCTGGGTGGGTTCGGAGTAGATGGAGCGGTAGTCCATGCTGTCGATGACGGTGGTGGTGGCCACGATGCCGGGCAGGATGTCATTTTCCTCCATCCCCGTCCGCACGGTGCGGGCAATGTACTCGGGGAACAGCACCGCGGAGTCCATGGTGCGGAAAAATTTCTCCACGGAGGAGGAGTCAGGACCCTTGGCCCGAATGTCGAAGCGCTTCAGCTGGCGCTGGAAGGCGTCGGTCCCCTCCAGGGCGGTGCCCCGGTAGTTTTCGCTGGGGTCCAGGGACTCCAGCACCTGGGTGAAGGTCTTGCCCTCCTGGCGGTACATCCCTTTTTCCAGCTTCAAATTTTCATAGCTCATATGTTACCCTCCTTTACAGCTCGATGACGGCGGTATTGGCGGACTTGTCCACCGCCACCACCAGGTACTGCTTGCCCGCGCCGGTCTTCACGCCGCCGCTGCCGTCGGCCACCAGAGCGGTATAGCCCATGGCCGGGGCGTCGCCGGAGTAGGTGACCTGGGCGAAGCCGTGGATCTGCACGGCGGCCTTGCCGCTGTGGACGCTCTCCACCACGCCGCAGGGGGTGTCGCCGTCGCCGCAGGGAGCGACGGACCCGTCGGCTCCCATTTTGCACACCTGGCCGGCCACGCAATCCCCGGCGGGGAAGGTGACGCTCAGATGGCCGATGGCCTCGTAAGAGATGTTCATAAAATGCGCCTCCTGGTAAAATTTATTGGCATCCGGAAGTCCCGGAAATACCCGTCAGATGAGAAAACCGCTCTCCACCACGGGATTTTTCTTTCCCGGGGCGGGAAGCTGGGGGGTCAGAGGCAGGACCTCGGCGGCCCGGGCCTCCAAAGCGGTTTTCAGCTTTTGTAGATCCTCCGGCGCGGCCCGGGAGACGATGCTTCTCAGCACCGGCTCCTCGGCCCCCAACTCCAGGGTCAGGCAGAGCCGCACCACGCTGTCCTCCAGGGTCTTCTGGTACTGTTTTCCCAGCTGCGCCAGAGACAGCAGCGCCCGGTACTCCCCCTGGGCCCCAAATTCCTCCGCCAGGGCCTTGAGGCTTTTCTGCCCGGGGCCCATGCCCTTCAGCACACCGGCCTCGCACTGGGCAGGCACCGCCACGAAGGAAAATTCGTAGGCGTCCATGGGCTCCCGGAGGATGACGCAGCAAAGCTCCCCGTCATAGCGCTCCCCCTTCTGGTGCCCGCAGGCACCGTATTCTCCCCCGCAGATGGAGCAGACCCGCTTGCCCATGGCGCAGCCCACGGAGACCTCCTTTTTGATCCCCGCCTCGATGTCGGAGATGACCTCCCGTGTCTGCTCTCCCCGGCGGATGTAGGCCCAGGCTTTGATATAGTGGACGCTGCCCTCCTGGACCACTTGCGTGGCGAAGATCCTTGCCACCTGGGCGTCGCTGGACCAGCGGTGGTCTACGATCCCGGTTTTCCCCAGGAAAAGCCTCGCCAGCTCCGGCAGGGCCTGGGTGTCGAACCGCTCTAAGTCCCGGTCCACCTGGTCGTCGCAAAGCCGCAGGGCGAAGACGTAGACCTGATCTGCCGTCAGCTTTGCCCGGGCCTGGAGGTTGATGGCCTCCAGCTGCTCTGGGGTGGGGGCACCGTTTTCGCCCACCTGGGCGTCTTTTTTGATTTCCATAGATATCCCTCCGTCAAATTTCCGGGGCAAGGCCCGCGTCGCTGCGGGCCTTGGCGGCCTGGGCGCGGTACAGCGCCGCCCGGGCCTCCTCGGTGATGTCCTGTAGACTGATCTCGTTCCAAAGGATCTCCACCCGGTCGTCCAGCCCCTCCAGGGACAGGAATTTCCGGCAGATTTTTACCAGGGCGGGCTCCACCGCCCGGCGCAGGGCCGCCAGCTCGCTGGTGAGAATATCCGCCTGCTGGGTGCTCATCCGTTCGGTGGTGCTCCAGTTGAGGCCCAGCAGGAAGGGGGGCAGGCCGGTTTTCGCCACCAGCTGCTCCAAAATCTGCCGCACCGGCACCTGGGAGTCCAGGATGGGCGCCTCCCCGCCGATGACCTTGATCTCCACGTCCCCCACCGCCACGAAGTCCCGGACCGTGCCGTTTTTGCTGTCCTCCATGGCCTTGGCCCACTCCTGGGCGATCTGGCTGCCCCGCTCCTGAACGGAGGCGGAGTCCAGCCCCTCGGTGTCCCGACAGATGACACTGTAACGGACGTTGCCCGCCCGTTCCCAGTTGGCGCCCATGGCGGCGTAGATCTTCATCAGAATATCCGCCAGGAAGGGCATCCCCCGGAACAGACTTACGCCGTAGGGGTGGGCAGGCTCCGGCAGATGGGTGGTAAAGAGCAGCAGCTGGGGGTAGGGCAGGGGCCGAAGCACCCCGCCGGTATCGGGTCCCCAAAGCTCCAGCTCCAGCGGGTTGCCGCCCTGGCGGACCTGAAGCTGGGTCACATCGCCCCAGCAGACGGCCCGGACCTTCTCGCCCGCTACCAAAATTTCCCCTACCGCCCGTCCGTAGGTCAGCAGGCTATCCAGGTAGCTTTCCAGAAAGCTGTCGATGCCGATTTGTCCGTTGCCGCTGGGGACATTGCGGAGAAATGCTGCCAGCCGGGCCTGGACAGCCGGATCGGGGCACTTTACCGTGAAGCCGCCTGTCAGCCGCACCAGCTTTTCAATGGCGGCGTCCAGCAGCGGGATGGCCTCCCGCAGCTCTCGGTACACCCGTTCCTCTCCGGTGCCCAGGGGAACGAAGCCCCGCAGGGCGCCGAAGGGATGGTCCCCGGCGCGCCGGAGCTGGGATGTCGCGGCGGCAGTAGCGGGGGCCTGCTTGCGTTTCCAAATCATGGTTGGCTCCTTTCAGCTTGTCCGTGGCACCGCCCTGGCGGCGAAGGCCACGGCCCTTCCGCCCAGGACGGTGGCGGCGAAGTAGCGCATATCGTCCATGGCGTGATCGTTTTCCTTTTTCACCCGGTCCTTTTGTCCGCCGGTCAGATCCCAGACATAGCCCTCGATCTCTCGCAGACAGTCCTCGCAGCCCCGGCAGATCACGATTTTCCCGGATTTCAGGCAGTCGGCGGTGATGCGGATGCCTGCCAGCACATCGTTTTCCGCCTTCCGCACCCTCCAGCCCCGGCGGCGCAGCACCTCCTGGAAGCTGGCGGCGGAGGGATCCACGATCACGGCGGTCAGACTCCGCCCGTCGGCCAGACGGGCCAGGGCGTCGGCGTATTCCTCGTCGGTCATCTGCCGCTGCTCCCGGCGTGAGTCGAAGTAGAACTCTTTGACCCGGTACCACCGCTCTCCCAGCCGGCCCCAGAGCCCCATGGAGGTGGGGTTGACGGTACCGTAGTCGCAGGAGACGTACCACCGGTCGAAATTTCCCTGGGGCACCTCCTGGGCCATCTCCGGCTGGTAGAAGTCGTACACCCGCCCCTCCGCCTGCACCCACTGCCCCAGGATGAACCGCCGGTAGAAGACGCCGGAGTACAGCCGCTGATACCGCTGCCGGATCTGGGGGGTCAGGCTGGGGTTGTCCTCCATGGTGAAGTGGAGCCGCAGGCAGTTGCGGGCATCCGCCTCCTGGATCCACTGCCGGTAAAACCAGTGGGTGGGGCCGGCGGGGTTGCAGTTGAACCACAGCCGGCTGCCCGCCACGCTGCACCGGGCGCAGGCCTGCTCCACGAAGGACTGGGGCATCAGCGCCACCTCGTCCAGCAAGATCCCGGCGAAGGTGATCCCCTGGATCAGGCTGGCGGAGCTTTCGTCCCGCCCGCCGAAGACGTAGAACTGATTTTCCCGCCCCCGAAACCGCACGGTCACCAGGTTTTCCGTCCGCCGCTCCTTCCAGACGGCCCCCAGGGCTTCCAGCTTGGGCAGGATCTCGGACAGAACGTTCCTCCGCAGGGAGGCGATGGTCTTCCCGCACACGCCGAACCGCTGCCGCTGGAAGCAGCTCATGGCCCACAGGAAGAAGCCCAGTCCCATGGCCAGGGTTTTCCCGGAGCGCACCGCCCCGTCGCAGATGATGGCGTCACGGGTACGGTACTTGCTCCCGGGCGTCCACCAGGTCAGGACGGTGCGCTGCTTCGGCGAGAAAACCGGGCTGTTCAAGGCTCTGCCTCCCCGGCACGTCCCAGCGCGTTGAGGAAGTCCTCCAGCCCTTCCGGTTCCTCGGAAGCCGCCCGGGCCAGCTGCTCCAGGGCCTGCAGCCGGTCGATGAGCTTGATTTCCATGGAACCCTTTTCGCTGCGCTTGATTTCGCTGAGCAGGCTCAGATCCAGCTTGTCCAGCTCCGGGGCCTGCTCCAGGATCAGCCGGACGCAGTCATTGGCCTCGCCAAAGGCCAACTCCGCCAGCCGCCGGGTCACATCCTGCCGGTTCACCTTCCCGTTTTTGATCCGTTTTTTCAAACCTGCCTCCTTCAAAAATCCTCCCTCCTCATCCCAAGCCGGGAAAACGGAAAGAGTTGCCCCAAAAGATGCAACAAAAAACAAAAAAAGGGCGCCCCGCAGGGCGCCCTCCCTTCTTGACTCAGCAGCCGCAGCCGCAGCCGTTGGAATTGTCGTTGCAGCCGCAGCCGCAGCCGCCGGTGGTGGTGAGCCCGTAGCCGCAGCCGTTGAAGCCGCCGAACAGGATCAGCAGAATGATGATCCAAAGCAGGTTGTTGCCATAGTTACACATGATAGAAGACCTCCAAACATTTTTCGCGGCGGTTGCCGCTCATTCCATCGTATTCCCCACCCCCAAAAATGTGCGCCTGCCTTCCGTCCACAAAAAAAGACCATGCGGAACACAAAGCGTTCCGCATGGCAAAATCGTTTTTTATCCCAGCTCCCGGTCCGCCAGCGCCAGCGCCTGGCCGATGACCGCGTCCATGTCGTAGTATTTGTACTCTCCCAACCGGCCGCCGAAGTGGAGCTTCTCTTCTTTCTCCGCCAAGGCCTTGTACTGGCTGTAGAGGGCGCCGTTTTTCTCGTCGTTGACGGGGTAGTAGGGCTCGTCTCCGGGCTTCCACTCGGAGCTGTACTCCCGGCTAATCACCGTCTTGGGCTGCCCCTTGTCCTCAAACCACTTGTGTTCGATGATCCGGGTCCAGGGGGTCTCCCGGTCGGTGTAGTTCACCGCCGCGTTGCCCTGGAAGTTGGGCGTGTCCAGCAGCTCGGTTTCAAACCGGACGGACCGGTATTCCAGGGCCCCCAGCCGGTAGCCAAAGTAGGCGTCGATGGGCCCGGTGTAAAGCACCTTGTCTGCCAGGGCGTCCCACTTTTCCTTGTCCGCCAGATAGTCCTCGTTCAGCTCCACTGGGGTAGTGCCCAGCATGGCCTGGACCATGGCGGTGTAGCCTCCCATGGGGATGCCCTGGTAGCGGGCGTTGAAGTAGTTGTTGTCGAAGGTCAGCCGCACCGGCAGCCTGCGAATGATGAAGGCGGGCAGCTCCGCGCAGGGACGGCCCCATTGTTTTTCGGTGTAGCCCTTCACCAGCTTCTCATAGATGTCCACCCCCACCAGGGAGATGGCCTGCTCCTCCAGATTCCTGGGCTCGGTGATCCCGGCGGCCTTCCGCTGGCGCTCGATCTCCGCCGCCGCCTCCGCCGGGGTGACCACGCCCCACATTTTATTGAAGGTGTACATGTTGAAGGGCAGGGAGTACAGCTCTCCGTGATAATTGGCCACAGGGGAGTTGGTAAAGCGGTTGAACTCCGCGAATTGGTTAACATAATCCCAAACCCGCCGGTCGTTGGTGTGGAAAATATGGGCTCCATAGACGTGTACATGGATATCCTCCACGGTTTTGGTGTACACGTTGCCGGCGATGTGATCCCGCTTGTCGATCACCAGGCAGCTTTTCCCGGCCTGCTGGGCCCGCTGGGCGAAGGTGGCTCCAAAGAGCCCCGCCCCCACGATGAGATAGTCGTATTTTTTCATTTTTCCTCCGTTTATTTCCGAAACAGCTTTTCGATGGCCTCCCGGGCGGCGTCCTGCTCGGCCCGCTTTTTGCTGCTGCCGCTGCCCTGGCCCACCACCTGGCCGTTGAGCAGCACCTCCACCCGGAACCGCTTGTCGTGGTCCGGACCGGTCTCCCCAATGGGCTGGTAGGTCAGCACCTGATTTTTCTTCTGCTGTATCAGCTCTTGCAGGGCGGTTTTGTAGTCGGCGTTGTGGAGCTTGCCCACCGGCACATCCGCCAGGATCAACCGCTGAATAATGCCGCTGGCGGCCTCCAGGCCCCCGTCTAAGTAGCTGGCGGCCAGCACCGATTCCATGGCGTCGGCCAGGATGGAGCTGCGGAACCGGCCGCCGCCCTGCTCCTCACCGTGGCCCAGAAGCAGATACGCGCCGAGGTTTACCCGGTTGGCGGCGTCGGCCAGGCTCTTCTCGCAGACCAGGTCCGCCCGCATCCGGGTCAGCTCTCCTTCTGGACGCTGGGGGAAGTTGCGGTACAGATAGTCCGCCACCACCATGCCCAGAATGGAGTCCCCCAGAAATTCCAGCCGCTCGTTGCTGGCCAGGCTGTTGTGCCAGGATTCGTTGGCGTAGGAGGAGTGAGTCAGGGCGTTGCGCAGCTTTTCAGGGTCCCGGAACCGGTAGCCCAGAGCGGCTTCCAGCTTCTCATCCATGGGACTCCTCCTTTCCGGCCAGGGCCCGCAGTCCCTGCTCCAGCTCGGCGGACAGGTCGTTTTCGGCGGTGACCTTGGCCTGGCGGATGGCGTTGCGGAAGGCCAGGGCGTCGGAGGAGCCGTGGGCCTTGATCACCGGCTTGCGAATGCCCAACAGCGGCGTTCCGCCGATCTCCCGGTAGTCCAGGAGCTTGGTCAGGTCCCGAATACCGGAGCGGCACAGCAGGGCCCCCAGCATGGTCAGAGGATTCTTCTTGAACATCTTCTTCACCTGGCTGCCCATAAACATGGCGGTTCCTTCAATGGTCTTGAGCAGCACGTTGCCGGAAAATCCGTCGCAGACGATCACATCCACCGCGCCTAGGGGCACATCCCGGGCCTCCACGTTACCGACGAACTGAAAATAGCCCTTCTCCCCGGCGTCCTTCAGTAGCCCGTAGGCCTCCTTCTGCAAGGGGGTGCCCTTGCTGTCCTCGGCGCCGATGTTCAGCAGCCCCACCCGGGGCTCCGGGACGCCCAAAAACTTTTTCGCGTAGAGAGCGCCCACCAGGCCGAATTGGAGCAGAAACTCCGGGGTGCACTCGGCGTTGGCGCCGGAGTCCAGGATCACGGTCTTGCCCCCGGCCTTGTTGGGCATGGCGGGACCCAGAGCGGCCCGGCGGATGCCCTTCACCCGCTTGACCAGCAGCGTCGCCCCGGTAAGCAGCGCGCCGGTGCTTCCGGCGGAGACGAAGGCGTCTCCCTGGCCGTCGGCCAGCATTTTAAGACCCTGGATCATGGAGGAGTTTTTCCGCTTGTGCAGCACTGTGCCGGGGTCGTCGTGCATATCCACCACATCGTCGGCATTCGCCACCTCGATCCCCTCCGGCAGGTCCTGGATCCCGGCGGAGCGCATGGCCTCCAGGATCGCTTCTCCCCGGCCCACCAGCATAATTTCCGCGCCAAGGTCCTTGGCGGCCTGGAAAGCCCCCAGTACGGGAGCCTGGGGGGCGTTGTCCCCGCCCATGGCATCGACAATGATCTTCATAGACGCACCTCTTTCTCAACAAAATCTGTCAGATTCCCTGGGCTGCCATCCGGTCGATGATCGCCAGGGAACGCTGGGCGATCGCCAAATTCTTCTCTGATTTTTTCCGCACCCGGCGCTCCAGGGGCGCCATGATGCCGAAATTGATATTCATGGGCTGGAACGCCTCGATCCTGGGATCGCTGATGTACAGCGCCAGCGCGCCGACGGCTGTCTCCCGGGGGAACTCCGGCAGGGCCCGGCCCTGAAGCTGGGCCGCCATGGCCACAGCCGCCAGATATCCGGAGGCGGTGCTTTCCACATAGCCCTCCACCCCGGTCATCTGCCCGGCAAAAGCCACCAGCGGGTCCCGCCGGTCCCGGTAGAACCGGTCCAGGAGCTTGGGGGACTGGAGGAAGGTGTTCCGGTGCATGACCCCGTAGCGCAGATACTCGGCGTTTTTCAGCGCCGGGATCATGGAAAAGACCCGCTTTTGCTCGGGAAATTTCAAATGGGTCTGGAAGCCCACCAGATTGTAGACGTCCCCGGCGGCGTTGTCCATTCGCAGCTGCAACGCCGCGTAGGGCTCCTTCCCAGTTTTGGGATCTCTTAAGCCCACGGGCTTCATGGGACCATATCGCAGGGTGTCCACCCCACGCCGGGCCATGACCTCCACGGGCATACACCCCTCGAAAACCGCACTGTCCTCGAATCCGTGGACGGGGGCCGCCTCCGCCTCCGCCAGGGCCTGGACAAAGGCCAGATACTCGTCCTTATCCAAAGGGCAGTTTACATAATCTGCCGTTCCACGATCGTACCGGCTCTGCCGCCAGGCCCGCTCCATATCCACCGAGGCGGCGGAGATCAGGGGCGCGGCGGCGTCGAAGAAGTGGAGATATTCCTCCCCAAAATATTCCCCAATGGCCTGGGACAGCGCCTCGGAGGTCAGCGGCCCGGTGGCGACGATCACGGGCCCGGCGGGGACCTGGGTGATCTCCTCCGAGCGGAAGGTGATGTTGGGATGTCCCAGGAGCTTTTCCGTCACCAGGGCGGAAAAGCCGTTCCGATCCACCGCCAAACAGCCGCCGGCCTCCACCTTGGTGGCCAGGGCGCACTCCATAATCAGACTCCCCAGGCGTCGAAGCTCTTCTTTTAGCAATCCCACAGCGTTTTCCAGCCGGTCTCCCCGGAGAGAGTTGGAGCAGACCAGCTCGGCAAAATCGGGGCTGTGATGGGCCGGGGTCATTTTTTGGGGCTTCATGTCGATGAGCTCCACCGGAATCCCCCGCTGGGCCAGCTGCCAGGCGGCCTCGGAGCCTGCCAGCCCGCCGCCGATCACCCGGACGGTCATACCTTTTTCCTCCGGGCAGGGGCCTTCCCCTTGGCGCTCCGGCCCTTGGCCTTGGACGGCTCCTTTCCAGACTCCGTTCCGGCGGAAGACTTGCGGTAGTAGCCCCGCTTGTCCTCCGGCAGAAATTCCGGGCAGCTTTCGTTGACGCAGAAGGGCTTCTGGCGGCCCCGGCCGGATTTTTTGAACAGGGTCTGGCCGCAGCTGGGGCAGTCCTGGGCCGTGGGCACGTCCCAGGTCATGAATCCGCAGGCCGCCCCCCGTTCGCAGGCGTAGTAGGCGTAGC
>CANRQC010000010.1 GCA_947632695.1 uncultured Oscillospiraceae bacterium
GCCGGTAGTCCATGCCCCGGCGGGTGGCGGGGGTGGTAGTGGCCTGGTTGGGCAGGGGCAGGGAGATGCCCCGGGCGGCAAAGACCTGGTTGGTGATCCGCAGGAAGGGGTACACCCGCCCAATGCCCAGATAGGCGGCGGCCTGGTAGACCGTCTCCTTCACCTCCACCGGCGTGACGCCCACGTTCAGGGCGGCGGGCAGCATCCGGCGGAACTCCTCCTCCCCCTGGCAGCCCAGCAGCGCCGCCAGGATGGCCAGGAACCGGGTCCGGGCGGGAAGCTCGTCCTGATTGATCACCTGGTCGAATACAAAATCATCAAACAGCCGGGTAAATTCCGGGTCGGTCTGGGCAAATTCCGAGACATAGCCGGGGAGCATTCTCTCCCGGTAATCCTGAGAAAACTGAGACATGGCGCGAATCCTCCTTTTCGGGCGTCGCCCGCTCTAAAATACACCTTATTATAGCGCCGCCGGGAGCGATGCGCAACCGTTCAGGCAAATTTTTTCCGGGTTTTTAAAAGCCCCGGCGGGAAAGATCCCGCCGGAGCCGCTGAAATTAGGTTTTCTGTTCCTTGGGTTCCTTCGTCTTCTGGGCGGCGCGGTACTGCTTCCGGTAGGCCCGGAAGTCCTTGCAGGCGTCGCCGCGACGGAATTTCATGCTCCGGAGGGTCCAGAAGCAGCCGCAGACCAGGCATCCCGCCAAAACCAGGTAGAACAGCACCGTCACCACGGTAATGCTTCCCGGCGTCAGGATCTTGATGGTGGTGTCCTTCCCCACGCCGTTCATGGCGGTGGAGTTGGCCAGGGCGTAGAGGTCGTGGTGGCAGGCCTCCCGCATGGCGGCGACCACGGCACCGTCCTGGCTGTACTTGGGCAGCTGGTCCGTAATGATGAAGGTCATCATGGAGTCATAGGTGGAGACGCCCGCCAGGACCCCGTCCACGCCGCTGATGTAATCGGACAGGACGTTGTCCGTGATGATGAGGCCCTGGCAGCCCCACTCGTCCCGGAGGACGCCGTTGATCAGCTGGCCGTTGGCGCCGGACCAGATGCAGCCCCAGCGGGTGTAGGCCGTCATCACGCCGTTGCCTCCCGCGTCCTGGATGGGGGCCTGGAAGGCCTTCAGGTACAGCTCCCGGGCGGACTGCTCGTTGAGCCAGACCCCCAGGCCGATCCGATCCTGCTCGCAGTCGTTCAGGGCGAAGTGCTTCATCACCACATGGACGCCCCGCTCCTCCATGGCCTGGACCTCGTAGCGGCACATCTCCCCGGAGAGGAAGCCGTCCTCGGAGTAGTATTCAAAGTTCCGACCGCCATAGGGCGTCCGGTGGATGTTGTTGCCCGGGCCGTAGAGGATGTCCACCCCGGCCTCGATGCAGTCCCCCGCGATGACCCGGCCGATCTCATACATCAGCTCCGTGTTGAAGGTGGCGGCCATCACGTCCTCGGAGGTGAAGGCGGTGGCTTCCACATCCGCCAGGCCGCCGGAGAACAGGGAGGCGGTCAGGCCCTGGGGGCCGTTCTCGTCCCGGCTGCCGGGGGCCTGGACCGAGGCCACGGGCATGGTCCAGTGGAAGGAGTCGCCAATGAGGGTCACCATTTCGTCAAAGGTCAGCTGGTCCAGCAGCTCCTCCCAGGCAGGATCGTCATAGGGCTTCCCCACCAGCTCCACCAGCTTGCGGCCATTCTTGGCCCCCATGGTGGGCAGGGTCCCACCGGACTCCGGCTGATGCTGGACGTTTTGCAGGTGAGCGATCATGGTATCGTTCAGCGTCAGCTGGACCGTCTCCTTGGGGAAGGTTCCCGCCCAGTCGGCGCGGGTCAGGTAGGTGATCTTCGTGGGACTGCCGGCATACCGATTCAGGTCCGCGTCCCCCAAGCGGGCGGTGATGGGCTGGCCGTTGGGGGCGACGGAATAGGTGGTCACGTCCAGGGCCGGGTTGGACCAGGTATAGACCAGGCTCTTCTCTCCCGGGGCGTCCATCCGGCCGCCGGTGCTTTCGGGGCTATTCCCCTTGGCGGCGAGAATGTTGTTCACCGCGTCATGGGCGTCGGTGGCGGCGGTGAGGTAATAGTCCCCCGCGTCCAGGATATAGGTCCCTGCGCCATAGGCGTCAAAGGACGCCAGCTCGGACCGGTCCACCAAAATGGTCAGGGTCTCTTTCTCTCCGGGCTGCAGGACGCCGGTCTTGCCGAAGCCGCAGAGGGCCACGGAAGCCTTTTCCACCCCGTTTTCCCGGTCGTAATCGGTGTAGGGGGACTGGGCGTAGATCTGGACCGTTTCCTTTCCGGCCACGGAGCCGGTGTTGGTCACGGTCACTTGAACCGCGAATTGATCCGCCTGTTGGTCGTATTGGACCTTCAAATCGCTATAAGTATAGGTGGAGTAGCTCAACCCATAGCCGAAGGGGAAGGCCACCAGGTCGCTGTAGCGGTAGTCCCCGGGATTGCCGGTACTAAGGACGTAGTCTTCATACCGGGTCTCGTAGTACTTGTACCCCACATAGATCCCCTCCTGGTAGATCATGTAGGTGCTGGCCGCGGAGGGAATGTTGGAGCCGTTATAGCCGCCGTAGACCGTGGGGGTGAAGTTGGCCATGGCGGGGGCAGAGTAATTGTCATAGCAGTAGGTGTCCACCAGGCTGCCGGAGGGGTTGGTGTGGCCCGCCAGGATGTCCGCCACAGCGTTCAGGCCGGAGATGCCCACGTCCCCGATCCAGAGGACCGCGTCCAGATCGTATGTGTTGTCCTTCAGGAAATCCACCTGCAAAGCGTTGGCGGAGTTGATGAGCAGGACGATCTTTTCCAGGTTCCCGGCCCGCTTTTCCTCCGCCAGATAGCGCAGCAGATCCTGTTCGTTCTGGTCCAGCGCCAGGTAATTGACCTGGCCGTAGGACAGGTCCGCGCCCTCGCCGCCGACCCGGGAGATCATGACAATGGCGGCGTCGCCGTAGGACTTGACAGAGTCCTTCACCTCCTGGGTGTAGGCGCTCATGGGCACCTCGGAGACCACGGCGCCGGTCAGAGAAACGGCGCCACTGCCGCCCCGGCCATACTCGCTGCCCTCTCCGGCTGAGTAGAATTGCCACAAGGTATCGTTGACGGCGAAGCCCGCCTTGGACAGGGCGGTGCGGAGGGTATCGGCCTTGGAGGCGTCAATGTTGCCGGAGCCGGTGCCGCCAAAGACCGGGTCCACCGAGGAATTGGAGAAGCAGCTTACTCTTGCCCCGGATTTCAGGGGCAGGGCGCCACCTTCGTTCATCAGCAGGGCCGCGCCCTCGGCCTCCACCTGCTGGGCCAGCTGGACGCCGTACTGGGCCAGCTCCTTCTGGGTGGCGAAGTCCTTGCCATAGTAGATGGCGCTGGGGTCCTCGTTTTCCAGCTCCCAGAAGGCGCCGCCGAAGAACACCGCCACCGTGTTGTCGAACATCTTCATCACCATCATGGCCGGTCCCAGGATCAGGGCCAGCACCAGCAGGAAGATCGTCAAGCCCTTAAAGGGCCGGATCGCCCGCCGCCGGGCCTTGTTGTAGGCCCGCTTCCGCGTTTTGTATTCCCGTTTGTTCTGCTCCATCATGGTCCTCCTTTTTATTGAAACAAAGCCGAAACATATACGGCTTTCATTATACGAAATCAACAAAAATTTGTCAATACAAACGGAAAAGTTCATTAGAAACGCGCAAATACATCCGACGTTTTGACAAATCGCCGCCGGAAGATTCCGCAAACCGGCAAGTCTTGCTTTTTCCCCTTCTGTGTGCTATAATTTACAAAATGAAATTTTTTAGGAGGGTTTGCCGTGCAGACCAAAGACGGAGACGTGGTTTCCTACGCCCAGCGGGTATTGGGTCAGGTGCGCAAGGTCGTGGTTGGCAAGGATCAGGTGCTGCTCTGGGTGCTTGCGGCTATTCTGGCCAAGGGGCATATTCTTTTGGAGGACATCCCCGGGGTGGGCAAGACCACCCTGGCCCTGGCCTTCTCCCGGACCCTGGGCCTGAGCTATAACCGGGTGCAGTTCACCCCCGACGTGCTGCCCTCGGATGTGACGGGCTATTCTGTGCTGAACCAGGCCACCGGCGCCATGACCTACCAGGCCGGGGCGGTGCTGTGCAACCTGTTCCTGGCGGACGAGCTGAACCGGGCCACCTCCCGGACCCAGTCCGCCCTGCTGGAGGCCATGGAGGAGGGCCAGGTGACGGTGGACGGCGTCAGCCATCCCCTGCCCAAGCCCTTCACCGTCATCGCAACTCAAAACCCCACGGGGGCCGCCGGGACTCAGCTCCTGCCGGACAGCCAGCTGGACCGGTTCACCATCCGGCTGAGCCTGGGCTACCCCAGCCCCAAGGACGAGATGGCCATGATCATGAGCCGCCAGGGCCGCAATCCCCTGGAGGATGTGAACCCCCTGATGACTCCCCAGGACCTGACCGCCCTCCAGGAGGATGTGGCCCGGACCTATGTGGCCGGGGAGGTGGTGGGCTACATTGTGGATCTGGTGAACGCCACCCGGTCCTCCGAGGATATCGCCCGGGGCGCCAGTCCCCGGGCGGCCCTCAGCGTCACCGCCATGGCCCGGGCCGTCGCCCGGCTCCGGGGAAGGGACTATGTGATCCCGGAGGACGTGCGGGAGGTCTTCTCCCTCACCGTCGCCCACCGGCTGCTCCTCTCCGCCCGGGCGGAGGGCAGTCAAAAATCCGCCCAACAGGTGCTGCGGGAAATTCTCTCCGCCGTGCCCGCCCCCCGGCTGCGCTGATATGTGGGGGCGCAGACTGACATACCTGGCAGCCCTCGCCGGCTGCCTGGTGTTTTATGCCGCCTATCGGGAGTGGCTGGGCTGGCTGCTGCTGGTGGGGATGCTGGCCCTCCCCTGGGTCAGTATGGTTCTGAGTCTGCCGGCTCTGCTGACGGCCCGGCTGCAAGTGCACTGCCCTTCCGTGGTCTATGTGGGGGACGAAGCCCTTCCCCAGCTCTTGGAATCGGGGCCATTGCCCCAGGCGCCCATCAAGCTGCGGCTGGAGCTGACGGACTGCTTCACCGGCAGCCGCACCCGGCAGAAGCCGGAGCAGCCCCTGCCCACGGACCATTGCGGGGCCTTAAAGATCCAGCCGGTGAAGGTGCGGCGGTTTGACTATTTATTGCTGTTCCGCCTGCCTCTGGGGAAAAAGGAGGGCGCCCGGTTGCTGGTGCGGCCCCGGCCCATTCCCATGGAGACCCCGCCCTCCCTGGACAAGTATTTGGAGCTGGCCTTCCGGCCCAAGCCCGGCGGGGGATTCGCTGAAAACCATGAGCTGCGGCTCTACCGCCCCGGAGACGACCTGCGGCAGATCCATTGGAAGCTCTCCGCCAAAACGGGGGAGCTGGTCCTCCGGGAGCCTCAGGAGCCGATCCGGGGCCTGGCAGTGGTGGCCCTGGTCCTCTCCGGGGACCGGGAAAAGCTGGACGAAAAGCTGGGCCAGCTTCTGTGGCTGTCCGACTATCTGATCCAGCGGCAGGTGCCCCATCAAATTCGCTGCCTCACCGGGCGGGGGATGGAGAGCTTCGCCGTGGACGCGGAGGCGGACATTCTGAGCGCCGTGGACAGCCTGTTACAGTCCCCCATGGCCCAAGAGGGAAGTACCCTTCCCCCCATCCAGGCCTCCTGGTTCTATGAGATCGGAGGGGTTTCCCATGCGTGAACGGCTGCTTACCGCCGGAATGGGCGCCGTGACCGCCTTCTGCCTGGCCTTCGGCGGAACGGCCTGCCTGATCACCGGCATGTCCCTGGAGATGTCCCTGGGGATTCTGGCCCTCTGGTGCGCCGTCTGGGCGCTGGTGGGGGCGGGGCTGGTCGTCTGGCGCCTGACGCCCCTGCTGCTGGCAGGCGCTACCGCCGCCGGAGCGGCGGCCTGGTTCTATAGCGATCTCCCGATCCAGGCCGAGATGCTGCTCTACACCGTCACCGACTTCTATCACATGGCCTACGGCGTAGGCCCCTTCTACGTTGGGGGCCAGCCCCCCGCCGCGAATACGCCCTACGATCTGGCGCTGTACCTGCTCTGCGCCGCCCTGACCGTGGCCGGCGTGGTGGCGGCCTGCCGGGGAAAGGCCGCCAGCTGGGCGGCCACGCTGTGCCTGCTGCCCCTGGGCGCCTGCCTGGTGGTAACGGACACCGTGCCCGCCACTTGGGCGCTGTTCCTTCTGCTGCTGGGTTTTCTGCTGCTGATCCTGCCCCAGTCGGTGCGCCGGGGAAATCCGGTCCAGGGAAGCCGCCTGGCGGCCATGCTGGCCCTGCCCCTGGCCCTGGCCCTGGGGATCCTGTTCCTGGCGGTCCCCCAGGAGGGGTATCAGCGCCAGGATCTCAACGCCCAGGTCCTTTCGCCCCTCAAACAGCTGGCAAAGCAATTGATCAAGGAGCTTCGGCCGGACTTGGGAACTGTGACTATTCCCGTCTCCCCCGGATTGGAGGATCAGGAGGAACTGGACCTGTCCCTGCCCATGCTGGCGGGGAACCGCTCCGGCTTGATCCTCACGGTGACCGCCCCTCAAAGCGGGCCGGTGTACCTGCGGGGCGCCTCCTATGACGTTTACAGCGGCGCCAGCTGGCGATACTCCGGGGACGAACAGTGGGAATCCCTCTGGCCCGCCGGCGGGGAATCCATAGGAGAGGTGACCGTTCAAAGCTACCGGGCAGAACCCCTGCTTTACTTCCCCTACTACGTTGCCCAGGCGGGCTGGACCCGGGACCTCACCCAGGGGAAGATGCCCAATACGGACAATCTGACCTACTATTCCTTCCCCGTGTTTCAAGGACCGGAGGCGTCGGCCCAGGTCCATAACCCGCCGGGGCAGGGCAGCACCCTGCTCTCGCTGCCGGAGGAGACCCGGCAGTGGGCGGAGGCGCTGCTGGAGGAAATCGGGGTGGAGCGGCGCTCAAGCGGCTACACCCTGGAGACCGTGCGGAAAATCGCCAGCTATGTGCGAAATTCCGCCCGCTATGATCTGAATACCCCCGCCATGCCGGAGGAGGAGACGGATTTCGCCCGGTGGTTCCTGACGGAAAGCGACACCGGCTACTGCGTCCACTACGCCACCGCCGCCACCGTGCTGCTCCGGGCCGCCGGGGTCCCCGCCCGCTTTGTCACAGGCTTTATGGCGCCGGTCCAGGCGGGGCAGGAAACCGTGGTCCGTGGCCGGGACGCCCACGCCTGGGTGGAATACTACAATGGCTCCTGCTGGGCGGTGCTGGAATGTACCGCCGCCATCGAAGGCGCGCCCCTGCCCACGGAGTCGGAGACCCAGGCCACGGGGAGCGGCACCGCCCAGACCACGGACCAGCCCTCCGATCCTTCGGAATCTTCGGCGCCTTCCGAACCCTTCGCCTCCACGGAACCTTCCGATTCCTCCAGGCCCCAAAGTACGCAGGTGCCCGGCGTTCCCGCCGGGCCCGACGGAAACGCCCCGGGGGGAACCCCCTTCCCCTGGGCCGCGATACTGTCCTGGGTGCTGGGGATCGGCCTGACAGTCGGCGCGGTATGGGGCCAGTGGAAGCTGCGGCTCCTGCTCCGGGCCCGGCGGTTTGCCGCGGGAAACGCCAACCGGCAGGCGCTGTGCCGGTGGCGGCACCATGTTTATCTATGCCGTCTGCTGCGGCAAAAGCCGGACAAAAGCCTCCGGATCCTGGCCCAGAAGGCAAAATACAGCAATCACACCCTCTCCCCGGAGGAATTGGCGAAATTTGACCTGATTTTGGGTGAAAATGTGGCGGTATTCCAGAAAAAGCCGCCGGTTTCCCAGATTTTCTACCGGCTGATCTTCGCGATTTGGTGAAATTGGGCTTCTCGAACATAAATGGGGCCAGGCGATGAGCCTGGCCCCAAAGTTTTACGGATGGGAAGACGGACGCGGGCAAACGCGGGCCGCGTTCTTCTTTCGCCGCCCCCGCGCAATTTCACGAAAGCCTTTTACGCGCAGAAGCCCGCCCCTTGTGGGGGCGGGCTTTCGCGTTTATGGAAGCCAATAATACAGCGCCAGGAAAATCAGGGAGAGCGCCAGGTACACCGACCCGGAGAGGATCAGGGGCGCGGCAGACTTCCGGGCCAGAGCTTTGCGCTCCCGGTAAGCCATGATGTCTTCCTTCTCTCCATTGGCAAAGGCGGGGAAGTGGGTCTGGAGGACCGACCGCAGCCCAAAGCCCACGGCGTCGAAGGAGCCCTTGTTCCGGGCATGGACAATGAGACCCACGCCCAACTGGAGCACCGCCGCCACGAAAAATCCGTCGCAGATGCAGCGAGTCAGGCCGTACTCCCTTGAAAGGCCCAGCCCAAATACCAGCGCCGCCACTGCAAGGCCGACAAGCAGATCCTTCAATAACGCCTTCCGGTCCAGGTCCTTCACTTAAGCTGCTCCATGTACTTCCGGTACTCGGCCTCGTTGCACTGGACGAAGTGGCCGGGCTTCAGCTCCCGGAAGGTGGGCGGATCCTGAGAATAGTCATGCTCCGCCAGGGGGTTGTACACGATCCGCTTCCGCTGCTTCTCGTAAATGGGGTCGGGCAGGGGGATGGCGGAGAGCAGGCTCCGGGTGTAGGGGTGCATGGGGTTCAGGAACAGCTCGTCGGAATCCGCCAGCTCCACCATCTTGCCGTAGTACATGACGCCGATCCGGTCGGAGAAGTACTTGACCACGGACAGGTCATGGGCGATGAACAGCAGGGTCAGGCCGAACTTTTCCCGCAGCTCGTTGAGCAGGTTGATGACCTGGGCCTGGACGGACACGTCCAGGGCGGACACCGGCTCGTCGGCGATAATCAGCTCCGGGTTCATGATGATGGACCGGGCCACGCCGATACGCTGCCGCTGGCCGCCGGAGAACTCGTGGGGGTACCGGCTGGCGTGCTCCCGCACCAGACCCACCAGCTCCAGCATCTCATAGACCTTCTCGTCAATGACCTTCTTATCCCGCTCGCCCTGAATGACCAGGCCCTCGGAGATGATCTCGCGGACGGTCATACGGGGATCCAAGGAGGCGATGGGGTCCTGGAAGATCATCTGGATCTGGGTGACCAGACGGGTGTTCTTGGCCTTGCGCAGCTCGTCTCTGTACTCCTTGGTGAGCTTTTCCTTCTCATCGCCGGTGGCGGCGGAAAGCAGGGGGGCGTACTTCTCCTCGACCTTCTTCACCTGCTGGGCGGCATAGGCCTTGTCGCAGTTCTTCTGGTCGTACTGGGCCAGCTTGATCTGCTTGCGCTGCTCGGCGATGAAGGCGTCAGTCTCGGCCTTCAGCTTGGCGGCCTCCTCGGGGGAGGCGGTCTTGGACTTCTCCTTCAGCTCGTCCTGAGCCTTTTTGATGGCGTCCTTATAGGACTGGGTGCCGGCGGCGATCCGAACGCCCTTGAAATAAACGCTGCCGGAGGTGATGTCGTACAGCTTGATAATGGACCGGCCGGTGGTGGTTTTTCCGCAGCCGGACTCGCCCACCAGACCGAAGACCTCGCCCTTCTTGATGTCAAAGCTCACGTCGTCCACCGCCTTGGTGACGGCGTTGGGGCCCATCTTGAAGTACTGGCAGAGGTGATCCACCCGCAGCAGGACCTCTTGATTATTTTCCATCCTCTACCCCTCCCTTTTGATTTTTCAGTTTCATTCTGTTGATCCGATCCACAACGGCCTTGGGAGGATCCACCTTGGGCGCGTCGGGATGGAGCAGCCAGGTGGCGGCAAAATGGGTATCGGAAATCTGGAACATGGGCGGCTGCCGCTCAAAGTCGATCTGCATGGCGTACTTGTTCCGGGGGGCAAAGGCGTCGCCCACAGGCGGATAGATCATATTGGGCGGGGTGCCGGGAATGGCCTCCAGCTTCTCGTTGGTGTCCAGGTCCGGCATGGAGGACAGCAGCGCCCAGGTATAGGGATGGGCGGAGTGGTAGAACACGTCCTCCGCGGTGCCGTATTCCACGATCTTGCCGGCGTACATCACCGCCACCCGGTCGGCCATGTTGGCCACCACGCCCAGGTCGTGGGTGATGAAGATAACGGACAGCTGCCGCTGCTGCTTCAGCCTGTTGATCAGCTCCAGGATCTGGGACTGAATGGTCACGTCCAGAGCGGTGGTGGGCTCGTCGCAGATCAGGATGTCCGGGTTCGCCGCCAGGGCGATGGCGATCACGATCCGCTGCCGCATACCGCCGGAGAACTCGAAGGGGTACTGATTGTACCGCCGATGGGGCTCCGCGATGCCCACTTCGGTCATCAGCTTGATGGCCCGGTCCTTGGCGATCCGCCGGGTGACCTTGGCCACCACGCCGGAGGCGTTGGCCTTCAGATAATCGATGGCTTCCACCGTCTCGGCCTCATAATTCCGGGTGGTCCGCTTCTCCAGGTTGGCCTTGTAGTGGTCGGCAAGCCGCTGGATCAGGTGGGCGATGTTGTGCTTCACCAGCTCCATGTCGGTGACGGCGGCGGCGGCCACTTCCCAGTCCGGCTTCTTGCCCTTGGCGACCAGGCGGTCATGCTTCCGCTGATCCCGGTCGTGGACCCGCATGGCCTTGGCGTTCTTGGGAATGGCGGCAAAATAGGTGTCGATCTCGGACTTTAGGCTGGAGGCAAAGGTGTAGGTCAGGCTGTCCTTCACGATGGCAAGGGGATCGATGCAGGTCTTGACCGCGGCGCTGAGCTTCTTGCAGACGTCGTTGCATTCCTTCTTGTTCAGCTTCTCCTTGGCGAACACCGGCAGGCTCCCCTCCAGAATGGGGATGACCTTTTCCATGTTGGCATAGGCCACCTCGGCGGAATGCTCCAGGGCCTTTTCCGCGTCGGCGATGAAGCCCAGCATGAACTCCTTGTTCAGGTAGTCCAGCATGTACTCATTGAGCTCATGGATGGGCATATCGGGAAGCGGCTTGCCGGAGAACACCACATAGTAGCCCATCCGGAAGTAATCGGGCGCTTCTTTCGCCAGGGCCTCCTTGAGGATGTCCCGAATTTCGTACATGGTAGGCAGGATCTCGGTGTAATCCTTCTTCCGCTTGGCTCTCCGGTACTGCCTGGGCAGCGCGGCGGCCAGGGATTTGATCCGGGCGCCCTTTTCCTTGACCACATACTCGTGGACGGAGGCGGCGGCGCGCTTGGAAATGTCCTCCATCACGCTGGTGACGTCCTTCGCCGCGTTCTTCTCCATCTGGAAAATGATGTCCTCCAGATCCTCCAGGGCCTCCACCGCCGCCTCGTGGGCGGTATTGTAGGCGGCCTCCAATTCCACGTGCTTGACCTCGAATTTGTCGAAATTCTTACAATTTTGGGTCAGCTGGGCAGCCTTGGCGCTGTCGCCTTTGGCGACGGCGGCGACCATGGCGGCGTTCAGATTCTTCAGATAGGTGTTGAAGGCCTTCCGGCTCTCCCGCTGGCGGGTCTTGCCCTTGAGGATCATGGCCTCGGTGAGCTGCTTGCCGATCCGCACGATGGGGTTCAGGCTGGACATGGGGTCCTGGAAGATCATGGCGATCTTGTCGCCACGGATCTTGTGGAAATCCTCCTCGGAGATCTTCAGCAGGTCCTTGCCGTCGTAGATGATCTCGCCGGACTCCACGATGGCGTTGCCCGCCAGGATGCCCAGGATGGCCCGGCTGGTGACGGATTTGCCGGAGCCGGACTCGCCCACGATGGCCAGGGTCTCGCCCTTGGCCAGGTCAAAGTTGATGCCGCGGACGGCCTGGACTTTACCGTTGCTGGTGCGGAAGGAGATCCGCAGATCCTTTACTTGCAGTTTCGCTTCCATCAGTCGTCCACTCCTCTCGTAGTCGGGTTAAAGGCGTCCCGCAGGCCGTTGCCGAAGAGGTTGAAGGAGATCATCAGCAGACCCAGGAACAGGCTGGGCCACAGCATGGCATGGGGCGCGGTGGTGGCGGAGCCGTTGCCTTGGCTCAGCAGGGTGCCGATGGTGGTGCCGGCAAATTCGCTCAGATCCACGATGCCCAGGTAGGTCATGGAGGTCTCGGAGCTGATGACGCCGGGGATCACCAGGGCGCAGCTGGTGATGATGGTGCCGATGGCGTTGGGGAAGATGTGCTTGAACATCAGCCGCCGGTCGCTGGCGCCCAGGGTCCGGGCCGCCAGGATGAACTCCTGACCCTTAAACCGGTAGAACTGCTTCCGGGTCAGGGCGGCCATGCCGATCCAGCCTGTCAGCACGAAGGCGAACAGGAAGGATCCTACAACGCCCACCTTTTGGGCCAAGTGCAGCTGGAACAGCGTCGTGACCACCACGAAGGGCACGCCGGAAAGAATGTCGGAGATCCGGTCCAGAGCCATATCGATCATGCCGCCGTAGTAGCCCTGAATGGAGCCATAGATGGCGCCGATGGTCAGGTTGATGGCGGAGACCAGGATGGCGAAGAGCAGGGAGAACCGGGCGCCGACGCCGATGGCGCAGAACAGGTCCATACCCATCAGGTTGGTGCCCATCAGGTAGCTGGGCTCCCGGCCGTTCAGATACCGGTAGTAGTTATAATAGCAGATACGGCACTGGACGGAACCGGCCTTGGCGGTGGAGTAGACATAGCTGCCGTCATCGCCGGGGATACGGATGGAATTGTACTCCGCGCCAATGGCGGTGGTGTCGGTGGAGTACATGGGGATCAGGTTGCCGTCTTTGTCCAGAACGGCGGAACCGCTGTTATCCACCTTGTACCAGATATTGGGCCGGTCGGCAATGCCGCCGATGTCGGCCGGATTCACATAGGGATAGATCACCTGGATGCCGGTCTCATTCTGCCAATCCTGAAGCGCCTGGTAGTCGGCATAGGAGAAGTTCCGGTAGACGATGCCGGTGGCATAATAGGTATTGACCTCGATATCGTAGGTATACCGGGTGACCATCTTGCCCCGAGATTTGACCTGGGTCTCGTGGGTGCCCACGGTGCGGATCACCGGGTTATAGCCGGTCTCCTCCGTGATGCCGCGCCAATAGTTCATGGCGGCGTCGTTCTGGGAGTCGTAGACCCGGGCGCCGTCCAGGAAGCCCAGCTTCATCTCGGCGACCTGGGGGATAAAGGGCGGGAAATTGATGTAGAGCTTGTCGGTCTGATCGATGCTGTAGGGAGACAGCATCGGCGCGAAAATGGCGTACAGGATCAAAAACAGCAGGATGTAGCTGGCCACCACGGAGGACTTGTTCTTCCGGAAGCGCAGCATGGCGTCGGCAAAGAACCCCCGGGCCTTGGTCTCCAGGGCTTTGTCCCGCAGCTTCTTATCCTCTTGGACAAAGGCGAATTTTTCGGCAGGGATATGCTCGTATGTCATTTTTTCTCCCTCCTTACTTCTTGGAGCCCATGCGGATGCGCGGGTCGATAAAGCCGTAGCTCACGTCCACCACCAAGCTGGCCGCCAGACCGATGGCGGTATAGAAGCAGGTGGACAGCATGAAGATGTTGTAGTCCAGGCCCCGGATGGCGTTCAGGGTCAGGCCGCCCACGCCGGGGATGCCGAAAATGCCCTCGATGATCAGGGAGCCGCCAAGGATGCCGATAAATTCACCGAAAATACCGGGCACGATGACCACGAAGCAGTTCCGCAGGGCGTGGCGAACGGTGGCCTGGGCCTTGGTCAGGCCCTTGGTCCGGGCCAGGAGCATGAACTCGCTGGTCAGCACCTCCGTCAGCTCGGCACGGGTGGTCCGGGTGAATCCCGCGATAACGCCGAAGCTCAGGCTCAGCACCGGCGGGACCATGGACAGGAACATGGGCAGGCTGAAATAGTCGCTGCCGCCCTTCATCAGGAATGGGAACCACTGGAGCTTATAGCAGAAGATGTACTGGATCAGGAAGGCGTACACGAAGGAGGGCACCGAGATGACCACCATGGTGGCCGTGGACAGGAAGTAGTCGATCCAGGTGTTCTTCTTCAGCGCCGCGAAGACGCCCAGGCTCACGCCCACGGGAATGCTCCAAATGATGGAGTACAGGTTGACGATCATGGTGGCGGGCAGCTTGCCCACAAAGATCTGCCACACGTCCTGCCCGTAGTACAGCTTCTCGGACAGGCCCCAGTTCCATTTGGTAAAGATATTTTTCAGAAAAATCCAAAATTGGACCAGATACGGTTCGTTATAACCCAGTGCCTCCCGGCGCATCATCACGATCTCCGTGTGGACGTCCTCGGGCGGCAGAGCGGGCAGGGGCAGCATACGGATCAGGATGAAGCACATGAGCGTGATGATGAAGAACACCAAGATCATGTAAAGCGTTCTCTGTAACGTATATTTCAGCATACCTAGCTTCTTCCTCCTTTTTTCCGGTCCTCCTGTGCCCCGCGCTCTTCGAAACCCTCGGAGCGCACGGGGCACACGAGAACCTGTGATAGTCTCGGCGGCCTTATGTCTTAAAAAGATTAGCGGCAAGGGGGCTTATCGCCCCCCTGCCGCTGTTGTTACTTGATAGGGGAGTTAAATCCGGGATCCGCAGCAGGATTAGTACTGCAGGGTGCCGCCCTGAGAGGCCACATAGGCGTCCCACTCGGCGTCGTCGTAGTTGTACTTCATGTACTGGATGCCGCCACGGCCCATCATCGGGCTGTACTCATCCACCACATAGAAGACCTTCTGGCTCAGCAGGGACATGCCGCCGTCGGCCAGCATGGGCAGGGTGTTGTAGGTGCCCATGATCGCGGTCTCGATGGAGGCCAGGATGGTCAGCCGGTTGTCAACGGAGGTCTGGCCGTAGCCAAAGTTCCGCTCGGTGCCGGAGGCGTCGACCGTCATTTCGCCCTGCAGGCACAGAGCCCAGTCACGCAGGGACATGGTGATCTCTTCACCGTCGATGGTGATGGTGTGCTCAACAGCGGTGGGATCAAACCAAGCGTTCCAGTAGGCGTTCTCACCGGTCCAGGTGTCGGCGAAGCCGTAGGGATCCAGGGCCGCGCCGGACCAACCGGCCAGCACGCAGTCGGCAGTGCCGTTCCGGATGGCGTCGGACCAGCCGGGATCGCCCAGAGGAGCGGACTTGATGATCTGGATCTTGCCCTCGAAGGGAGTGCCCTCGGCGCACTTGGCAATGGACTCGTTGAGGTAGTTAATGGTCTTGGTCATGAAGTCGGAGTCGGCGGAAATGGCGTACTGCATGGTAACGGTCTGATCGCACTTGCCGTCACCGTCAGCGTCGGTAACATAGCCGGCGTCCAGAGCATCCTGGAAGGCCTGAGTGAAGAGTTCCTTGGCAGTCTCGGGATCGTAACCGGTGATGGCGTCCACAGCGGCATCCAGGTCGCCGTTGTAGTCAGCGACATCGATGGAGTAGAAGTCGCACAGACCCTGCTTCGCCTGATCGGTGTCACGGTACAGAGCGCCGGTCTCGGGGTCGACAATGTAAACAGTGCCGATGAGGCCGTAGCCACCGGAACGGGCGGGAGAAACGGTAGCGGCCATCAGGTCGCGGTCAACGGAGACAGCCAGGGCCTTCCGGAAGTTCAGGACGGTCATGGTCTCCAGGTCGGTGGTGGTCTTGTCGAAGTCGGCGGCGCTCTCACGCTGCTGCAGGACCTTCAGGTAGCCGTTGCACACCAGACCGAAGATCGCCTGGCCGGGCGTGGCGTAGCAGTACTCAGAGCTGCGGTACTGCTCGAAGTCCTCAGCCTGCAGGCCGTAGCCGATCAGCTGGCCAGCCAGGAACATCTGCTTCCGAGTAGCGGCTTCCTGCACGTACTGGATGTCGATGTCGGTGGTCTGGTACATGTCGTAGGTCTGGCCGTCCTCGGGATCCACATACTGGTAGATGCCGCTGTTCCAGCCGTACCAGTTCTCGTTCTTTACGAAGTGCATGGACTTATCGGTCTGGTAGTCGCTCAGCTTGTAGGGGCCGTAGGAAGCGCAGGTCTGCAGGTTGGAGTTGTAGGTGCAGTTCCAGATGGAGCCGGAAGCGGTCTCGGTCTCCTGCAGCAGGGAGTCGTACAGGTCGATCTTGACCAGCGGGACGGTCAGGGCGTTGATCATCAGGTAGAAGCCGTCAACCGCGTTTTTGAAGACGAAGGTCAGCTCGTTCTCACCGCTGGCGAAGAGGCCCACGTTGTCGAAGGAATAGCCCGCCTCATACGGATAGTAGACGGTGCCGGCATAGGTGTCGGTGTAAGCGGAGTTCTGGGAGCCGTAGTAGCCCTCGGGTCCGATGTAGTTGTCCCACAGGTACTTGGCGGAGACGTAGTCCTCGTCTTCACCCTCGGCAACAGCGGGGTCACGGACCATGGTATCGTCGGTGATGTAGCCAAAGTCCCGCTTGTCGGCGGCCTTGACAGACCAGAAGCCGTTCATGTCCAGGACCACGTCCTCGTCGGAACCGCCGTTGGCGAGGTAGTCGGCGTAGGTGGTGCCCATGTCCACGAAGGACTGGAAGACAGGCTGGCCGGACAGGGCGTACTGCTTGGCGTTGGCCACGGCGTAGGAGCCGTTATAGTAGTCGCTCTGGCGGTAGTTCAGCAGCTCGGGGCGCAGGACGCGCTCCAGGGAGCCGACGAAGTCCTCGGCATGGATGGGGGTGCCGTCATCCCACTTCAGGTCGTCCCGGAGCTGGAACTTCCAAGCGTAGCCGGAAGTGGCGGACTCAGGAATGTTGAACTCGGGATGGGCAGCCTTGATCTCCTCAGTCACGTCCACCGGGAAATCGGCGGCCATGGCGGGGACGATCTGGTAGCCAGCGTAGGGATCCACACCGTCGACGGGATGGAGCTCGTCGTTGTAGAACAGGGTGTAGAAGCCATCAATGGTGTAGTCCAGGGGCACGCTCTCATCAGAAGTCTGATAAGTGTGGGGATTCCAGTTGGCGGGGATGGAGCTCATGGAATCATTGTAGGTGTAGGTGCTGGGACCCTCGGGGGCCTGGGTGCCCTCAGTGCCCTGAGTACCCTCGGGGGGGTTGGTGCCTTCCGTGCCGCTGCCGGTGGGTTCCGTGGTGCCCTGAGGGCCGCAGCCCGCCAGAACGGCCAGGACCATCACAACAGCCAGAAGCAGTGCGAGTGTCTTTTTCATCTGATTACCTCCTTAAAATTTCCTATGCTTGTCGTGCTTGAGAACGCAAGCCCGCAACATAGCTTGGCAATGACACCGGCCGAAGACATTACGGCTTCGGTGTGCGCATATTTTAACACAACTGTTTTCCATTTTTCAAGAGTTTATTAAGAAGTTTTGAAAAAAACCGCTAATTGGCCAAAATAACCCCCAATCCCTTTTTCCTTGTTGTGAAATATACCGAGGGGCAAAATACACTTCTTTTAATGTGTCCGCGCCTGGAGGACACATTAAAAGCCCGCCGCCAGGGGAAATCCCGTTTTCTCCCTTGGCGGCGGCAAAATATTCCGTTGGACCCGGTTTTTGCCGGGGGAAAAGAGGTCCTTTTCCCGGCTTTATCTGTTTTTCCCCAGGAAGAACAGGGCCAGGGTGCCGGGGCCGGAATGGGAGCCGATCACCGCCCCCACATAGCCGATCAATACATTTTTGGCCCCCAGCTGCTCCCGGGCCAGGCTGGCCAGGTACTCCGCGTCCTCCCGGCAGTCCCCGTGGCAGATGAACACCGTCTCGTTCTCCCCGGGCAGGGCCAGCTCCTTGGCCTTGGCCGCCAGGGCCTGGATGGAGGCCTTCCGGCCCCGGGCCTTGGACATATTAATGAGATGCCCCTCGTTGTCCACATGGAGCACCGGCTTGATTTGCAGCATAGTGCCAAGCAAGGCCGTGGCGGCGCTGACCCGGCCGCCTCGCTTCAGGTACATCAGGTCGTCCACGGTGAACCAGTGGCACAGGTGGAATTTTTCCCGCTCCACCCAGTCCGCCAGCTCGTCCAGGGAAAGGCCCTCGTCCCGCTTCTTGCAGGCGTACCACACCAGCAGCCCCTCCCCCAGGGAGGCGCACAGGCTGTCCACCACCCGGATCTTCCGGTCCGGGTACTTTTCGGTCAGCTCGTTTTTCGCCAGCTCCGCCGCCTGGTAGGTGGTGCTAAGCCCTGAGGAAAAGGCGATCACCAGCAGATCCCGGCCCGCCGCCAGGGACGGCTCCATGGCCGCGGCCCACCGCTGGGGGTTGACCGCCGCCGTGCTGGCCTCCTCCCCCGCCCGCAGGGCGTCGAAGAAGGTCTGGAGTTTATCATTATTATAATCCTCAAATTCCTGCCCCCGGAACCGCACCGTCAGGGGCAGCACCTGAATATTCAGCTCCCCGTGGAGCTGCTCCGGCAGGTCGCTGGCCGAATCGGTGAGAATGTCGAAATTCGTCATATATGATCGCCTCCAAATAATACTTTACATTCGCCCCGGGGCTGCGTATAATAGAAGGTAATACCCGGCTGCGCTATGAAAATCATACTATTTTTCCCGGCGAATGTCACCCTTTGATTGGTAGAATTTGAAAATTCTCCTCGCCGGAGAGTAGAATCGGGGCCTCTACCCCTAGTAGAAGCCCTTGCCGCCTTCCTCTGTCCGCCAAGGGCGGACGAACGAAAAAAGGAGTCTTTATGCCTGATCTTTTTCTTCGCCTGTTCACCGACCCCAAGGACCGGTCCAAAGTGGGCGCCTTCGCCGGAATCTTCGGGATCGTCTGCAATCTGCTGCTGTCCTGCGGAAAAATCGCGGTGGGGCTGCTCTCCGGCTCCATCGCCGTCACCGCCGATGGGCTGAACAACTTTTCCGACGCCGCCAGCTCCGTGGTGACCCTGCTGGGGTTCCGCCTGGCGGAAAAGCCCGCCGACGGGGACCATCCCTACGGCCACGCCCGGTATGAGTATCTGGCGGGGCTGGCGGTGGCCGCCATGATGGTGGTCATCGGCTTTGAGCTGGGCCGCACCTCCGTGGGCAAGCTCCTTCACCCGGCGCAGGTGGTGCTGACGCTGCCCATGGCGTTGGCGCTGGGGCTGTCCATCCTGGTCAAGTGCTTCATGGCCTGGAAATACCGGCGCTGGGGGAAATTCATTCAGTCCCCCGTCCTGGAGACCGCCGCCGCCGACAGCCGGTCCGACGCCGCCGCCACCGGGGCGGTGCTGCTCTCCGGCGTGGTGGAGACCACCCTGGACTGGCGGATCGACGGGTTTGTGGGGCTGCTGGCGGCGGTGTATGTGCTGTGGAGCGGGGTCCGGATGGCCAAAAAGATCATCAGTCCCCTTCTGGGGGAGGCCGCCGACCCGGAGCTGCGGCAGCGCGTCGCGGATCTGGCCCAGGGGGAGCCCCTGGTGCTGGGGTGCCACGATCTGCTGGTCCACGACTACGGCCCCGGCCGCCGGTTCGCCAGCCTCCACGTGGAGATGGACCGGCGGGAGGACCCCCTCCGGTGCCACGAGGTGATCGATACGCTGGAGCGGCGGTGCCTGGAGGAGCTGGGGGTGCATCTGGTGATCCACTACGACCCCATCGTGCGGGACGATCCGGCCCTGGCCGGTCTCCGGGCCCGGGCCAAGGAGGCGCTGGAAGGCTATGATCCCCGGCTGACCCTCCACGATCTGCGGCCCAGCGGCGAGACCCTGCGCTTCGACGTGTCCCTGCCCGACGGGGTGCCGGAGCAGGCGGTGGAGGCGGCGCTGGAAAAGGCGCTGCCGGAATACCGGCTGGAAATCACTTACGATCCAGTTTCCGGAGCAGGGAGCAGCTCCCCAGCAGCAGGCACGCCCACAAAAACAGACTGATGATCCAAATCTGTCCGCAGGCCATGGGGGAAGACACGACGATCAGCACCCCGTACAGCAGATCCCCCAGCCAGGTCGGCATCCGCGCGGTGAGAAAATTGAGGATCAACACCACCAGGGTGGCCCCCAGGGAGATGGCGGACAGCAGCCGCACCAGCCGGAGGGTCTTCCGGTCCTCCCCCCGGTAGCCCAGGGCGCACAGGGCCGCCCCGGGGACGAAAAAGAAAATCGCCAGGCAGGTTAGCAGCCCCGGCGCGCCGGGATCCCGCATAAATCCCAGTCCGGCGCAGAGAATAAACAGGCCGCCCCAGGCAAGCAGCAGGGCGCGCTTGGTCTTTTTGGTCATGGAAACGCTCCTTCATCGGTTTTCTTCATTATACACCTTCTGGAAAAAAATACAAGAGGTGGGAAAACCCCTTTCCTGTCAAAAAAAGGCTGGACAGTGGAGCAAAAACCTGCTATAATGGTTCAATCAAACAGGTTAAGGGAGCTGATTTCCCATGAAATGTCCATTTTGCGGCGATCAGGAGAGCAAGGTCGTGGATTCCCGCCATTCAGAGGACGGGGTAAGTATTCGCCGGCGGCGGGAGTGCCTGTCCTGCCAGCGGCGGTTCACCACCTATGAGATCGTGGAGAGCCTGCCCATCATCGTGGTGAAGCGCAACGGCTCCCGGCAGAACTTCGACCGGAACAAGATCCTCAACTCCATGATCCGGGCCTTCGACAAGCGGAAGGTGGAGATCGCGGAGCTGGACCGGATCACCACCGAGATCGAGCAGACCATTCAAAATACCCTGGAGCGGGAGGTCAGCACGGACACCATTGGCCAGATGGTCCTGGCCCGGCTGAAGCCCCTGGACGAGGTGGCCTACATCCGCTTCGCCTCGGTGTACCGCCGGTTCCAGGATGTGAACAGCTTTATTCACGAAATCAACAAATTCCTGGAGGAAAAGTAGCTTTTCCCCAGACGCCCGCCGGGGGCTGTCCTTCATATCGCCGGCCGGCGGCAAGAAAGGAGCGCATATGGACGCGTTAAAGGATCTTCTGGAAGGTTTTGACCTGGAAGCCCTGCTTCCCCAGCTGGACACCATGCTGGGCAAGGTGGAGCTGCTCACCCGGATCGCCGTCATGGTGGGGCCGGTGGTGCTGCTGGGAATGGGCCTGTTCTATTTCCTGGCGGCCCCCAAGGAGGCCAACCACTCCCTGGGCTACCGGTTCTACTGGGGCATGAGCAGCGTGGAGGCCTGGCAGTTTACCCAGCGGCTGGCCGGCGCGGTGTGGGCCTTGCTGGGGCTGGTGCTGACCATCGTCATGGCGCTGCTGTGCGCCCGGTTCCGGGGCATGGAGGCCATGGACATGGTCTGGTTCGCCCTGCGGCTGGTGCTGTGGGAGCTGGGCCTGGTGGCGGTGAGCTGCCTGGCCATCGACATCACGGTGCTGGTGTTCTTCGACCGGAAGGGCGTCCGCCGTTGGCAGTCCGGCCGCGCCCGGCAGTAAGGCGATCGCCCCGGCAATCCTGAAACATATTATTTAAAGGAGAGAATACCATGAAACGCCTGCTGTCTATGCTGCTGGCCGCGGCCATGCTCCTGACCCTGGCCGCCTGTTCCCCCGCCACCCTCAAGGGCGCCGGAACCGGCACCGCCGCCCCCTCCACCCAGGAGCCTACGGACGCCCCAACGGAAACTCCCACGGAAGCGCCGACGGAAGCCCCCACCGAGGCGCCGACCACGGAGGCCACTGAAGCGCCATCCGACGTCTCTCTGCTGGGCGCCTACGACGCGGAAAGCAACGTCTACATCAGCGAAATGCTCTCCGCCAGCTTCTATCCGGACAGCGACTGGACCGTTTACGGGGCAGAGGAGCTGGCGGATCTCAACGGGATCTCGGCGTCGCAGATCACCGAGGAAGGCGCGGCCCAGCTGCTCAAGGAGGAAGGCTCCGCGCTGATCGTCTTCTGCTCGGCGGACGTTCTGGGCGATTCCATCAACATCACCTATGAAAAGCTCAGCGCGGTCAACGCCCTGATGATCTCGGAGGAGAACTATGTGTCCATCGTCTCCGGAAAGCTGGAGGAGCAGCTCACAGAGCAGGGGCTGGAGGACGTGCAGGTGCAGACCGGCGCCTATCAGCTCTGCGGGAAGACCTACCCTGCCATCCAGACCTCCGGTACCATCAACGGGGTGCCCATTCAGCAGGGCTTGGCCTGCGTCAAGGTGGGCAGCTATATGGTGGTCGTCACCGTCACGCTGCTGCGGGACGATTTGCAGGTGCAGGACGTGCTGGATCTTTTCGTGCCCATGGAGGGGTAAAAACAGGAATCATTATTCCCTGCCGGGTCTCCCCCGGCAGGGAATTTTGTATTCCGAAAACCGCTCGCTAAGCGCGTGGTTTTCGGAATACAAAAAGGCTCCACGGTAGATCATTCTGCCGTGGAGCCTTTCCGGTTGCTCGTCAAAGGAGCGGGGCTCTAGTCAAAGAATCAGCCCAGCTCGGCGAAGTACTTGATGGTGCGGACCATCTGGCTGGTGTAGGAGTTCTCATTGTCGTACCAGGACACGACCTGGACCTGGCTGGTGCCGTTGGGCAGGTTGATGACCATGGTCTGGGTGGCGTCGAACAGGGAGCCGTAGCGCATACCGATCACGTCGGAGGAGACGATCTCATCGGTGTTGTAGCCGAAGGACTCGTTGGACTCGGCCTTCATCTGGGCGTTGATCTGCTCGGCGGTGACAGTGCCTTCCACGACGGCGTTCAGGATGGTGGTGGAGCCGGTGGGGGTGGGCACCCGCTGGGCGGCGCCGATGAGCTTGCCCTTCAGCTCGGGGATCACCAGGCCGATGGCCTTGGCGGCGCCGGTGGAGTTGGGCACGATGTTCACGGCGCAGGCGCGGCTGCGGCGCAGGTCGCCCTTGCGCTGGGGGCCGTCCAGAGGCATCTGGTCGCCGGTGTAGGCGTGGATGGTGCACATGATGCCGGACTGGATGGGGGCCAGGTCGTTCAGCGCCTTGGCCATGGGGGCCAGGCAGTTGGTGGTGCAGGAAGCGGCGGAGATCACGGTGTCCTCGGGCTTCAGGCTGGTGTGGTTGACGTTGTAGACGATGGTGGGCAGGTCGTTGCCGGCAGGAGCGGAGATGACGACCTTCTTGGCGCCGGCGTCGATGTGGGCCTGGGCCTTGGCCTTGGAGGTGTAGAAGCCGGTGCACTCCAGCACCACGTCCACACCCAGCTTGCCCCAGGGCAGCTCGGCGGCGTTGGGCATCTTGTAGATGACGATCTTGGTGCCGTCCACGACGATATAGTTGTCCTCGCCCTCGCCCTCATGATAATCAACGGTATGGCCCTGAGCGACGTAGTTGCCCTGGGTGGAATCGTACTTCAGCAGATGGGCCAGCATCTTGGCGGAGGTCAGATCGTTGATGGCCACCACCTCATAGCCCTCGGCGCCGAACATCTGGCGGAAGGCCAGACGGCCGATCCGGCCGAAACCGTTGATTGCGACTTTTACAGACATAACTTTTTTCCTCCATTTCAAAACTGACTGCACGCGGCAGCGGGATACGAATTTGATCCGCAATCGATATTTTCACACGGATTCAAGATACATTATACACCAGGGGATTCCCCTTGTAAAGTATTCTCTTGGAAAAAAAGGGAGATTCTTTCAATTCTTTTCCATTTCGGCAAAAAAGGCCCGGATCTCCTCCTCGGTCTTCGGCACATTGCCCTGGAAAAATCCGGCCTTGCCGCCGCCCCGGGCCCCCAGGACCCGGCTCATGGCCCCGCCCAGAGCCCGGACCCGATCCGGCTCCCCGGCCAGGCAAAAGCTGTGCCCGCCAGGCGCGGGAGAGAACGCCGCCGCCAGGGGGCAGCGCTCCAGCAGCGCCTCCGCCAGGGCCCGCACCGACCCGGGGGCCAGCCCGGGCTCAAACACCAGCGCCGGGTCCGCCCCGGCCTGTTCCGCCGCCAGCGCCTGGAACACCCGCTTTTCCAGCCCCACCGCCCGGAATTTCTCCGCGGCAAGCTGCTCCTTCAGAGCCAGCACCGCCCCGGCGGTCTCCAGGGGCTTGGCCGAAAGGGCTTGGGAGATCTGGCGGTTCTGGCTGTAGATCCGCTGGGTGTAGTCCCAGGCCCGGCCGCCGCAGACCATCTCCAGCCGGACGCCCTGATGGAATTTGACCATGGACAAAATTTTAAGGAGCCCCACCTCCCCGGTCCGGGCGGTATGCACCCCGCAGCAGGCGCACCGGTCCACCCCGGGGATCTCCACGATCCGCACCGGCCAGTCCAGGCGCTTTTTGGAGCGGTAGGTAAGCCCCTCCAGCTCCTCTGGGGAGGGGTAGTACCCCCGCACCGGCAGATCCGCCCACACCGCCTGATTGGCCCGCTGTTCCAGCTCCTCCAGCGCTTCCGGCGGAATGGGGCCGTCAAAATCCACGGTCACGGTCTCCTTCCCGATGTGAAAGCCCACATTAGAATACCCATATTTTTGGTGGATCATGCCGGACAGGATGTGCTCCCCGGTGTGCTGCTGCATCAGATCGAACCGGCGGGAATAGTCGATGGTCCCGGCGACCTCCGCGCCCACCTCCAAGGGGGCGTCGCAGAGGTGGATCACGTCCTCCCCCCGCTCCCGGACGGATAGGACCCTGGCCCCGCCCAGGGTTCCCAGATCGCAGGCCTGTCCGCCCCCCTCGGGGTAGAAGCAGGTGGCGGCTAGCGCCACCTCCCAGCCGCCCCCGGCGGCCTGGCAGGAGACCACCTGGGAGGTAAAGGCGGTCTGATGGCAGTCTAGATAGTATCGTTTTTCGGTTGACATGGCTGATCGCTCCTTTTGCCCCCATTATAGCGGCTCGCCCGGCCGATTGCAAGGGGGCGGCCCCCAGGATTGACAAAAGGCCCGAAAGAACCTATAATACCCTTGCCGACTTAGAAAAAAACCGCCCCAGGTATTCCCAGGACGGTGCTACGAAGAGCCTTATTTGATTAGAAACGGGCCGGCGGCTTCCACGAAGCGGTGGAAGGCCTGTTCGTCACAGTCGGCGGTGACGGTGAGGGGGGCCGTGCAGTCCAGGCAAAACATTCCCATGAAGCTCTTGCCGTTGATCTGCTGATTCCCCGTCCCTACCAAGACCGGAAAGGGCTGGACGGTCGCCAATGAAACGAAATTCTGCACGTCCTGAACGGAGCGGAGCATGATGGTGAATTCCCGCATCGCCTCATCTCCTTTCGGGAACGAGGACTATTATAGCACGGTTTTTTGAATTTTCAATAGACGCTTTGGACGAAACTAACAAATTTATTCATCTGAAATTGGTGGAATTAACAATGAAGTTTGCCTTTTACACCTTCGGCTGCAAGGTCAATCAGTACGAGACCCAGGCCATGGAACAGCTGCTCACCCAGAAAGGACACACCCTGGGCGCCTTCGACGACGACTGCGACGGCTATGTGGTCAACACCTGCTCCGTCACCGCCATGGCCGACCGGAAAAACCGCTCCCTGATTCGCCGGGTCCGTAGGGCCCATCCCGGCGCCCTGGTGGCGGTGTGCGGGTGCTACTCCCAGCGGGACCCGGAATCGGTCCGGGACCTGGGGGTGGACCTGGTGGGGGGCAGCGGGGACCGGGCCGCCTTTGTAGACGCTTTGATCCAGGCCGCCGGGGAGCGGAAGATCCTGGTGGACAACGCCCTGGCCCGCCGGGACTTTGAACCCCTCCCCGCCGGGGGCCTGGAGTCCCGCACCCGGGCCATGCTGAAGGTACAGGACGGTTGCCGCAACTTCTGCACCTACTGCGTCATCCCCTATACCCGGGGTCCGGTCCGTTCCGCCACCCAAGGGTGGGCGGCAGAGCAGGCCCAGGCCCTGGCGGCCCGGGGCTACCGGGAGATCGTCCTCACCGGTATCGAGATCGCCTCCTGGGGGGTGGACCTGCCGGGAAAGCCCGGCCTGGCGGACCTGACCGCCGCCGTGGCCCAAGCGGCTCCGGAGTGCCGGATTCGGCTGGGCTCCCTGGAGCCTCGGTGCGTCACGGAGGAATTTTGCCACCGCCTGGCGGGGCTTCCCAATCTTTGCCCCCACTTCCATGTGTCCATGCAGTCCGGCTGCGACACGGTTCTAAAGCGCATGGGCCGGAAGTACACCGCCCAGGAATACGCGGAAAGCCTAAACCGGCTGCGGGCGCATTTCCCCGGCTGCGGGATCACCACGGACATGATCGTGGGCTTCCCCGGGGAGACGGAGGCGGAATTTGAAGAGAGCCTGGATTTTATCCGGCGGTGCCGCTTCTCCGCCATGCACATTTTCCCCTACTCCCGCCGCCCCGGCACTCCCGCCGCCCGGATGCCCGGGCAGCTCACCGCCCAGGAAAAGGCCCACCGGGCCAAACGGGCCGGAGAAGTCGCCTCCGAAATGGCCCTGGCCTACCGGGAAAGTCTGGCGGGCAAAACCCTGGAGGTGCTTTTCGAGGAACGGTCCGGGGAATTGGAAACCGGCCACGCCGGAAATTTCGTCCGGGTCTACGCCCCTGGGGAGGATCTGCATAACCAGCTCCGAACGGTGGAGATCCTCCGGCCTTTCGAGGATGGCGTCCTGGGGCAAATTGTCAACCAAATTTAAAAAATTTGGTTGACAATTTCCTCCGGCTGTGGTATGCTACCCGCCGAAGGGGGGATTTTCCCATGAAACTCAAGGATCTGGCATTGTGTGGCGTCTTTGCCGCCGTGCTGGCGGTGTGCGCCTGGATCAGCCTGCCGGTGCTGGACATCGCCTTTACCATGCAGACCTTCGGGGTGTTTCTGACCCTGGAGGTTTTGGGCGGCCGGCGAGGGTGCCTGACGATTTTGGTCTATTTGCTTCTGGGCGCCGTGGGCGCGCCGGTTTTTTCCGGGTTCCAGGGGGGCCTGGGGGCCCTGCTGGGAGTGACGGGGGGCTACCTCTGGGGCTTTTTGGCCACCGGGTTGACCTACTGGGCCATGACCGCCTCGTTGGGCAACCGCCTGTGGGTCCGGGTGGCAGGGCTTACGCTGGGGCTGCTGGCCTGCTATGCCCTGGGTTCCGCCTGGTTCCTGCTGCTCTACGCCGTCCGGGGGGAGGTCCTGGCGCTGGCGGTGGTGCTTAGTAAGTGCGTGATCCCCTACCTGATCCCCGACGGCTGCAAGCTGGTTTTAGCTCTGATTTTGGCCAAGCGGCTCAAGCCCGTATCCCCAAAAGTCGCCGTCTGATAGAATAGAAATCCCGTTTTCGCATAGATTGTCCTTAGGAGGGATGATGATGCAAAGACGGGATATTTTATTGATTTTGGCGGCGGTTTGCGCTCTGGCGGCGCTGGTGCTGGTGCAGGTGGGCAGTCGGGCCACGGTGGCCACCGGCTCCTGGGGTCTGAGCTTCCGCCAGGAGGGCCAGCCCCCCGTGGGGCCGGCCAACGCCGACACGCTGAAAAAATACGACGCCGTCTACCTGGGGGACACGGAGCAGAAGGTCTTGTACCTGACCTTCGACGCCGGGTATGAAAACGGCTGCACCGCCCAGATCCTGGACGTGCTCAAGGCCCACAACGCCCCGGCGGCCTTCTTCCTGGTGGGGAATTATATCGAGAAGAACGCCGACCTGGTGCGGCGGATGGTGGCGGAGGGGCACACCGTGGGCAACCACACCATGCACCACTACAATATGAGCAAGCTGGACTCCATGGAGACCTTTTCCAAAGAGCTGACGGATCTGGAGGCCCTGTTCCGGGAGGTGACGGGGAAGGAGATGGCCAAATTTTACCGCCCGCCCCAGGGAATTTACAGCCAGAAGAATCTGGAGATGGCGCAGGAGCTGGGGTACAAGACGGTTTTTTGGAGTCTGGCCTATGTGGACTGGAAGCAGGACGACCAGCCCACTCGGGAGGCGGCTCTGGCCAAGCTGCTGCCCCGGGTCCACAACGGGGCGGTGATCCTGCTCCACTCCACGTCCAAAACCAACGCGGAGATCTTGGATGAGCTGCTGACCAAATACGAGGAGATGGGCTACCGCTTCGGGAGCATCCAGGGGCTGTTCCAAGAAGGCTAAGCC
>CANRQC010000011.1 GCA_947632695.1 uncultured Oscillospiraceae bacterium
CTTGTACCAGAACAGGGCCGTGTAGCTGTCTGTCCGTAGGTCGATCCCCTTTAGGTTTTCAAACAGCACATAATTCTGGGCGGTCCGGCCATGGGCGTTGGTGATGTAAAGGGCCTGCCCGCCGTCATAGCCGGGGGCATAGGCAGGGCTTCCGTGGACCGTGCCGTGATTGCCCTGGCCGGAGGCGTCCTGGACGCTACCTTCAAAGCCCAGGGACAGCACCGGCGCGGGCAGGGGGTTGGATCGGTCCGGTTTTTTCATACGCTGCGTCTCCACCGCTTCTCTATAAATAAAGGAAACCGTCCAAAAATAAGGCGGACGGCGGTTCTTCCACGGGATAATCCCTTCGGGCTGGGCCCATCTCCATAGGAATGTGGCATTATTTCCAAATTTATTATAATTTGGACCGATTCGATTGTCAATTGTGCGAATTACATGAAATAAACGGCGTGAATTTTTGCATAACGGAGAAATCTTTCAAAATCGTTGTGATACTCCACAAAGTTTCGGGAAATCATTCGGAAAAACTGCCATCTTGTAATTTAGAGCGGTCTAAAGTATAATGAATAGCACAAAAGCGGTCTTCTTTCAGCTCGTGCTTGCAAGGACCGTACCCTCTTCCCTCCTTTCGGCAGCTTTTCCCACTGTCCGCCTTCTGGGCGCAGGCTCTCGCAAGCACGCGAGAGCGACGGCAGAACGCAAAATTAAATCGGTCTAAAATTCACGAAAAGCGGAGAGGGGTATAAAAATGGTAACAATTCGGGATGTAGCGGAGCGTGCCGGAGTCTCCCGCAGCACCGTTTCCCTGGTGCTCAATAAAAGCCCGCTGGTCAAGGAAGAGACCCGGGCGCTGGTCCTGGCGGTGATCAAGGAGATGAATTACGTCCCCAATAACAACGCCCGGGGCCTGAGTAATAAGACGATGAACAGCCTGGGCGTCATTATCATGAATGAGTCCCAGCCGTCCAACAGCTACAATTTCGACAATCACTCCGGCCTGTGCGCCTACAACATCAGCAACGGCATCATGTCCGGCCTGGCGGACACGGACTACGGCATCATCACCGAGGCCTTCTGCTCTGTGGCGGAGCCGGACCGGCTGCCCAAGATCATCGGGAACCGGCGGGTGGACGGGGCCTTTATCGTGGGCTCCCCCTACGCGCCGGAGCTGGTGGCCAATATGAAAAAGACCGGCATCCCCTTTGTGCTGGTGGGCGTCAACAGCTACGAGCAGGATGCCGACTCCGTCCTGGCCGACCCCGGCGAGGGCAGCGCCCTGGCCATCCGCTACCTGGTGGAGACCGGGCACAAGCGCATCTGCTTCCTCAACTGCCCCACCCGGTTCCGCTCCTACTACGTTCGGAAGCACGGCGTCGAACAGCTGGTCAAGGAGCTGGGGGTGGAGTACAACCCGGAGTGGTTTCTAAGCTGCGAGCACAACCAGGGCGCCAGCGCCTACAAAACCATGACGGCCTTCCTGGACACCGGGGCCCGGCCCGACGCCATCGTGGCCGCCAACGCCCCCCTGGCTCTGGGCGCCATGCGGCGGCTCCATGAGCTGGGCATCCGGGTGCCGGAGGACGTGTCCATCATTCCCTACGAGGACTCGGTACTCTGCGGCTACGCCGTGCCGGCGCTGACCGCCATCAATATTCAAAAGGAAAAGCTGGGCCAGCTGGCGGCCAAACTGCTGCTGGAGCGGATGAAGGACCCGGACCGGCCCTATCAAAAAATCGTCGTACCCCCCTATATGACCTTCCGGGACAGCGTTCTGGTTCGGTGATCCCGGCGCGGCGGCGCCCAGAAATATGAGGAGAATGGAAAACATGAGGAAAACCGAGGATTCTGCCCGAATCCGCCGCGCCGATGTAGTCGTCGTCGGCGGCGGGCCCAGCGGGCTGTGCGCCGCGGTGGCGGCCGCCCGATTGGGCGCGGACGTACTGGTGGTGGAGCAGAGCAACTGCTGCGGCGGCATGGCCACCCAAGGACTGGTGGGGCCGTTCATGACCTGCTACGACCGGGAAGGCAAGACCATGATCATCCGGGGCCTGTTCGCGGAGATCGTGGACCGGCTGGTGGAACGGGGGGCGGCCATCCACCCCTCCCAGGTCCGGTCCGGCACCAGCTACACCTCCTGGATCACCGTGGGCCACGACCATGTGACCCCCTTCGAGCCGGAAGGACTCAAGCTGCTATCAGATGAAATGCTCCAGGAGGCCGGCGTCCGGGTGATGTACCACACCACATTCCTGGAGCCGCTCCTGGAGGAAAACGCCATCACCGGTGTGGTGGTCTGCTCCAAAAGCGGGATCGAGCGGATCGGCGCCCGGGTCGTCATCGACTGCACCGGCGACGCGGACGTGGCCTACCGCAGCGGCGTCCCCTGCGAGCTGGGCAACCAGGAGCTGGGGATCATGCAGCCGGCCACCATGTTCTTCCACATCAGCAACGTGGATTCCCAGGCCCTGGAGGCGGATATCCAGGCCAATATCTCCACCTTCCACCGGAAAAACGGGGTGAACTACCGCTCCCTCCACTGGTGGGTCAGCAAGGCCCGGGCCGCCGGAGACTGGAATCTGGAGCGGGTCAGCGTGGGCCTGTACCAAATGCCCAAGAAGGATGAGTGGTGCGTCAACACCTCCCGGATCATGGGGGTGAACAGCACCGACGTGGAGAGCCTGACCCGGGGGGAGATCATCGGCCGGGCCCAGGCGGACCAGGTCTTCCGGTTCCTGAAAAAATATGTCCCCGGCTGCGCCGACGCCCGGCTGGTGTCCACCGCCAGCTATCTGGGCATTCGGGAGAGCCGCCATATTCAGGGCGAATACTGCCTGACCCTGGAGGACATCCTCCACGCCCAGGTCCCTGAGGACAGCATCCTGCTGTGCGCCAACTCCGTGGATGTCCACGGCCGCTTTGGCCCGGAGAGCAACGAGTATCTGCCCATTGAGGACGGCAGCTACTACGGCGTCCCCTACCGCTGCCTGCTGCCGGTGAAGGTGGAGGGGCTGCTGGTGGCCGGAAGGCCGGTGTCCGCCTGCTCCGAGGCGGCGGGGGCCATTCGGGTGATGCCCCCCTGCATGGCCATGGGTCAGGCGGCGGGCACGGCGGCGGCCCTGGCGGTCCGCGGCGGCAAGACGCCCCGGCAGATCGACCCCCAGGAGCTGCGCCGGGTTCTGAAGGAAAACGGGGCCTATCTGTAATACCCCCCTACAGCGCGAATAACGCGGGAAAGCGCGGGAATTTTTTAGAGCGGTCCAATAGATTTTTCAGCATTTTTTGTGCAAAAAGCAACGTATTCAACGGGAATTTCCCCGCTGAAATAAAATTAATTTAGGAGGAGAAACAATGAAGAAATTTTGCGCGATGATCCTTGTGGCCGTGATGGTCGTCGGGATGCTGGCCGGCTGCGGCCCCACCGGTCAGAACGAGACGCAGCCCCCCAAGGGCACCGACGGCAGCAAGCAGACCGAGGCCCCCAAGGATACCCAAGGCGCCACCCAGGGCGCCGAGCCCCCCGCCGACGCGGATCCCCTGCGGGACTGGATCCTGGAGGAGGACACCTCCATCAGCGGCACCGTCAACTTCTGGGTCCCCTTTAAGGGCAACCAGGGCATGGACGACATGATCGCCGAGTTCAACACCGTCTATCCCAACATCACCGTCAATCTCAACACCTACAACAACAACTCCGACGGCAACCTCTCCGTCAACGCCGCCATCATCGCCGGCGGCCAGGTGGACGTTCTGGCCTCCTTCGGCCTGAACCAGACCTACAAGCGCTGGGAGAACAACCTGTACATGGATCTGACCGACAAGCTGGCCGAGGAGCACATCGACCTGGTCACCAACTGGGGCACCGACGTGTACAAGTACGACGGCAAGGTCTACACCCTGCCCAACGGCGGCCAGTGCGACTACATCAACATCAACATGACCGCCTGGAACGAGGCCGGTCTGGGCGAGCTGCCCACGGAATGGACCTGGGACGAGTACCTGGAGGCCTGCAAGGCCATGACCAAGGTGGACGAGAACGGCAACGTGCTGGTCTACGGCGGCTCCGACGCCCACTCCGTCCAGTACTTCACCTACCCCGTGTATCAGGTCTACGGCAAGGACAACTACTACAATCAGGACGGCACCGCCTCCTCCTTTGATTCCGAGCTGGTCATCAAGTCCCTGGAGCGGGAGCTGAAGGCCGAGCTGGAGGACAAGATCTGGTTCCCCAAGGCTACCTACCGGTCCGATAACCTGAACACCATCCAGCCCTTCACCCAGGGCAAGACCGCTTCCGCCAACAGCCAGATCATCTACCGCAGCATTCGGGACACCGAGAACTACCCCGTGGACTTCATCACCGGCTTCGCCCCCTATCCCACCGAGGAGAAGGGCCAGACCAACTACTGTGCCGGCACCTATGTGTTCAGCCATGTGGGCATCGCCACCGGCTGCCAGGATGTGGACGCCGCCTGGGCCTTCACCAAGTGGTACGCCACCTACGGCTCCAAGTACCTGGCCATCGCCGGCCACGCCGCCGTATGGAAGGGCACCGAGAACGACGACCTGGTCAGCTTGATCTTCGGCTCCGAGGAAGAGGCCGCCAAGCTCATCGACGTGGAGAGCTTCAAGCGGGTGGTGGGCCGCACCGACCTGCCCACCCATGTGGACACCGTTCTGACCGCTTACGACGATGTGGTGAGCACCCTGACCGAGTACGCGATGTACGCCCTGAACGGCGAGATGTCCGCCCGGGAGGCCATGGAGGAAGCCGCCGAGATCGCCAACGATTATATTGCCCGCGAGGCCGGCTAATTCGGTCTTTCAGATCCCAGAACCAAGCGGACCGGGGCCCGTCCAGGCGGGTCCCGGTCCGCGGTAAGCCACTTCCCAGAAAAGAGGTAGCGATATGTCAAAGATCCTTTCCAAAACCGACGCCTCCAACCCCCAGTGGCTTAAACATCAGCAGCAGCGGAACGAAAATATCATCGGCTATGTGTTCGTCACGCCGGCGCTGCTGGCATTTCTGATGTTTATCGCCTTTCCCTTCTTCTTTTCCCTGTTTTTGTCCCTGACCAAGTGGAACTTCCTCTCCGGCATCCAAAACTTAAAATTCGTGGGCCTGGAAAATTTCCGGGAGCTGCTGCGGGACCGGCGGTTCGGCAAGGCCTTCGTCAACACCTTCACCTACGCCCTGGCCACCGTGCCCACCTCCATTCTGATCGCCCTGGTCCTGGCCTACCTGCTCAACGGCAAGGTCTACGGCAAGAAGCTGCTGCGGCTGTTCTTCTTCATCCCCTATATTTCCAGCGCCGTGGCCCTGTCCGCCGTGTTCAAATTCATGTTCCGGGAGGACGGCATCATCAATAACGTGCTGATGAGCCTGCACATCGTCACCTCCCCGGTCAAGTGGTTCACCAATCCCCAGCTCAACAAAGTCCCCATTGTCTTGCTTTTGATCTGGACCGCCATCGGCTATGAGCTGATTATTTACATGGCGGCCCTGCAAAACATCCCCAAGAGCCTCCTGGAGGCCTCCGAGCTGGACGGCGCCACCGGGTTCCGGCAGTTCGTCCACATCACCTTCCCCCTGATCTCCCCCACCACCTTCTATCTGGTGATCGTCCGGCTGATCAGCGCGTTCAAGGTCTTCTCCGCCATCGACGTGATGACCCTGGGCTCCAAAGCCCTGGACAACACCTCCATGGTGGTGCAGATCTACGATGAAGCCTTTACCAAGTACAATTTCGGCTACGCCTCCGCCGAGGCGGTGGTGCTTTTCGCCGTGATCCTCATCATCACCCTCATCAACTTCTGGGGACAGAAGAAATGGGTCCACTACTAAAAGGAGGACGGGCTATGAGAAAGCAAAAAATCGCCAAGGCGCTGCTGGTCACCCTGATCATCGCGCTGCTGGGCGTGCTGTTCATGATCCCCCTGGTGTGGATGGTGCTGTCCTCCCTGAAGAACGCCAACGAGGTCTTCGCCACTGAGTTTCACTGGCTTCCCTCGGAGTTCCGCTGGTCCAACTATGTGGAGGTCTGGACCAGCGAGGAAATGAGCCTGGTCCAGGCGTATCTCAACTCCTTTTTCATCGTGGTCTTCGCCACCGTCGGCCAGCTGGTCATCGCGGCCTACGCCGCCTTTGCCTTCGCCAAGATCAATTTCAAGGGGAAGAATTTCATCTTCATGCTCTTCCTCTCCTCCATGATGATCCCCACCCAGGTCACCATCATCCCCCGGTTTATGATGTTCAAGGAAATGGGTCTGTACAACAAGCTTCTCTCCATCATCCTGCCCTCCTGGTTCGGCGCCACCGCCATCTTCATGCTCCGCCAGTTCTTTATGGGCCTGCCGGATGATCTGATGGACGCGGCGAAGATCGACGGGGCCGGATATCTGCGGATCTTCCACACCATCATGCTCCCCCTGACGAAACCTGCCATGGTGTCGCTGATCGTGCTGAGCTTCATCGCCAGCTGGAACGAGTACCTCTCCCCCATGATCTTCCTGACGGAGAAAACCAAGTACACCGTGGCCCAGGCCATCCGGTGGTATCTGCTGGATCAGCTGTCCCGGTACGACCTGACCATGGCCTGCGCCACCAGCGCCATTGTGCCGGTGATCATTTTGTTCATCGTCTGCCAGAAATATTTTGTGGAAGGGATTGCCACTTCCGGCTTAAAGGGTTAAAATGGATACCAGAAAAAACATTCTCTGCTTTGGCGACTCCAATACCTGGGGCTGCATCCCCCGCTGGGCCGAATCCACCGTGCCCTCGGAGCGGTACGACGAGTCCATCCGCTGGCCCATGGTCCTGCAGAAGGACCTGGGCCCGGACTACAAGATCATTGAGGAGGGCTTGGGGGGCCGGACCACCATCTATCCGCCTCCCGCCACCCCCTGGAAATGTGGGGAGCCCTACCTGGTGCCCTGCCTGTTCACCCACCGGCCCCTGGACCTGGTGATTATGATGCTGGGGACCAACGATCTGCAAAAGGTCCATCAGCCGCCCCTGGAAAAGCTGGGGGACGGCATCCGCCGCCTGGTGGCCCTGATCCGGGAGAATCCCAACTGCGGCCGGGGCCAGGCGGCCCCCCGGATCCTGCTCCTGGCCCCCACCTACATCCAGCCCTCCAGCCCGGAAGGGCGGGTGCTGGTGTACCCCAAGTTCAACGGGGACGTAGGCAGAAGCCTGAGCCTGGCCTTCCCGGAGGTCTACGGGGAAATTGCCCGGGAGCTGGGCTGCGATTTTTTGGACGCTTCCCAGTATGCCCAGCCCAGCGTGGCCGACGGGGTCCACTTCACCCCAGAGTCCCACATCCGGCTAGGCCACGCCGTGGCGGCGTACATCAAGACCCATATTTTCTGACATTGGGAGGCGGAGGCCATGACCATTCGGCTGGACAGCCCCATTTACCGGGGCTTGACAAGGGTATTCGACGCGGCGCTGATCACCGTCTATTGGGCGGTGTGCTCCCTGCCGGTCGTCACCGCCGGGGCCGCGGCCTCCGCCATGTTCGCGGCCATGCTGGCCGTAGCGGGCGGGGATACCAGCGTCACCGCCCGCTTTTTCCGGGCCTTCCGGGGGAATTTCAAGCTGGCCACCCTGGATTTCCTGGTCTATGCCGCCCTGGGGGCGTTGCTGGCCCTGGATGTGGGCATCTGCTGGTTCCAAGAAGGGCTAACCGGCCCCATGTGGCAGGTTTTTCGGGGGGTGACCCTGGCGGCGGCGGTGCTGTTTTTCATCCTGGGGACCTATCTCTTCGCGGGAATCAGCGCCTTTCAGGTCCGCTTTCTTCAAAGCTGGCGCAACGCCCTGGTGCTGACCCTGCGGCATCCCATGGCCAGTCTGGGACTGCTGCTTCTCACCGCCGGGATGATCCTTGCCTGTGCTCTTTTACTGTTTTTCGCCCTGCCTCTGCTGGCGGTGGGCTTTTACTGCCAGGCCGCACAGCTTCGGCGGATTTTTGAGGCGGAAGCCAAGGACGCGGGCCTAACTCGGGAGGAAGAAGCATGATCTATACCGTCACCATGAACCCGGCCCTGGACTATGTCCTGCGCCTGGACGCCCTGGCCCCGGGGCAGACCAACCGGGCCGTCCAGACCGACATCCAGTACGGCGGCAAGGGCATCAATGTGTCCAACGTGCTGAAAAATTTGGGGGTGCCCAGCGTGGCCCTGGGTTTTCGCGCCGGTTTTACCGGGGAGGAACTGGCCCGGGGCCTGGAGCAAATGGGCCTGAAAAGCGACCTGATCCCCCTCCCCGCCGGTCGGACCCGGATCAACGTCAAGCTGAAGGCCGGCTCCGCCGAGACGGAAATCAACGCCCCCGGCCCGGTAATTCCGCCGGATGCCCTTTCGGCGCTGCTGGAAAAGCTGGACCGCCTGGGCCCCGGGGACTATCTGGTGCTGGCGGGCTCCCTGCCCGCGTCCCTGCCACAAGACACCTACGGTAAAATTTTAGCCCGGCTGGCAGGCCGGGGAGTGGCGTGCGTGGTGGACGCCACCGGGGAGAGCCTGCTCTCCGCCCTGCCCTACCGGCCCTTCCTGATCAAGCCCAACCGGAAGGAGCTGGAGGAGCTCTGCGGCCGGGAGGCCGGCAGCGACGAGCTGCTGGAGTCTTGCGCCCGGGAGCTGCAAGACCGGGGGGCGCGGAATGTGCTGGTGTCCCTTTCCGGCGACGGGTCCATGCTGCTGGACGAGACTGGGGCGGTCCACCGCCTCTACGCCCCCAAAGGGCAAGTGGTCAACTCCGTGGGCGCCGGGGACTCCATGACCGCCGGTTTTCTGGCCGGATGGCTGGCCCGGCGAGACTATCATGATGCCCACCGCCTGGGGGCCGCTGCCGGCGCCGCCACGGCTTTCTCCCTGGGGCTGGCCAGCCGGGCGGACATTGAACAGGTCCTGGCCCAAATCGAGGCTATGGAAAGGAGCTATCCATGAAAGTAAAAGGCGTGCGCCTGTACGGCGCCCATGATATCCGCCTGGAGGAATTTGAGCTGCCCCCGATCCGGGACGACGAGATCCTGGTCCGGGTGATGAGCGACAGCATTTGTATGTCCACCTACAAGCTCCTGGAGCAGGGCAAGGCCCACAAGCGCTGTCCCCAGGATGTGGACGTCCACCCGGTCCTGATTGGCCATGAGTTTGCCGGCGATATCGTCCAGGTAGGGAAAAAGTGGGCCCACGAATTTCATCCCGGCGAAAAATTCGCCCAGCAGCCGGCCCTGAATTACAAGGGCAAGCTGGACTCCCCGGGCTACTCCTACCGCTACTGCGGCGGCGCGGTGACCTACTGCATCATGCCGAACGAAGTGATGGAGCTGGGGTGCCTGCTCCACTACGACGGGGAGAGCTATTTCGAGGCCTCTCTGGGCGAGCCCATGAGCTGCATCGTGGGGGGCTACCAGGGGCTCTACCACACCAACAAGGTCAATCACGACCATGCCATCGGTCCCAAGGCCGGGGGAAATCTGCTGATTATCGGCGGCTGCGGGCCCATGGGCCTGGGCGCCATCGAGTACCCCCTGGCCCTGGAGCGGAAGCCCCGGCGGATCGTGGTAACGGACGTGTCCGACCAGCGGATCGCCCGGGCGCAAGCCCTGCTGCCGGAGAAGGAAGCGGCGGAAAAGGGCGTGGAACTGTATTATGTAAACCCGAACAACTGCGCCGATCAATTTTCCCACCTGATGGCCCTCACCGGCGGGGCGGGGTATGACGATGTGTTCGTCATGGCCCCCATCCGCTCCCTGGCGGAGCTGGGGGACCGGCTGCTGGCCTTCGACGGGTGCATGAATTTCTTTGCCGGGCCCACGGACAAGAGCTTTTCCGCCAATATCAATCTGTACAACTGCCACTACACCAGCACCCACATCATGGGCACCACCGGCGGCAATACCGACGACCTGAAGGAGAGCATCGCTCTGGCGGCGGCGGGAAAAATCCGCCCGGCGGTGATGGTGACCCATGTGGGCGGCCTGGACGCCATTGCCGGCGCCACTCGGAACCTGCCCAACATCCCCGGGGGCAAGAAGCTGACCTACACCCAGTTCGATATGCCCCTGACCGCCATTTCCGATTTCCGCGCCCTGGGGGAGACGGACCCCTTCTACCGCACCCTGGCGGACCTCTGCGACGCCCACGGCGGCCTTTGGAACACGGAGGCAGAGCGCTTCCTCTTCCGCTACTTCGGCGTTCAAGCCACCCAGTAAAAGCGCACTGAACCTGCGGGTATGTTCCCAAGCGCCCGCCCGTAAGGATTGGAGCATCGCCCATAGGGGGCAAGCCTCAGCCCGGGAACCGTTTGCACGGTTCCCGGGCGGTTTTGTATTTCGGGCCTGTGAAAAAGGTGCGTTGTGGGGACAATTGACACCGGGTAGCGGAAATGGTATAATTAATTATAATATGTTTTATTTCCGCTCTTTTTCGGCCGTTCCGCGGGCGAAAAAGGGGACCATTTTGGATTCGGGGCACGGTCTGCGCGGCGGCGGGCCCCGGGGCGATTTGTGCCGCGCAGGCTTGCGGAGGGAAAAATGGACCTGCATTACAACGCTTTTATCTCCTACCGGCACGCGCCGCTGGACATTCGGATCGCCTCCGAGATCCAGCGGAGCCTGGAGCGCTACCCCGTTCCCAAGGAAATTCAGAAAAAGACCGGTAAAAAGAGGATCGAGCGGGTCTTCCGGGACAAGGAGGAGCTGCCCATCACCAGCGACCTGAACGACGATATCGGGGAGGCGCTGCGCTGCTCGGACTTTTTGATCGTCATCTGCTCCACCAATACCGCCTCCTCCGTGTGGGTCCGCCGGGAGATCGAGACATTTCTGCAAAACCACGACCGGCGGCACATCCTCACCGTACTGGCGGACGGGGAGCCCCAGAACGTGATCCCGGATCTGCTCCGGTACGAGGACGTGGCGGTACTGGATGGCGACGGCACGGCGCGCACCCAGCGCCGGGAGATCGAGCCCCTTTCCTGCGACTACCGCCTCCGGCGGGCCCAGGCCCGGCGGGAGGAGCTGCCCCGGCTGGCCGCGGCGCTGCTGGGCTGCGCCTACGACGAGTTGCGGCAGCGGCAGCGCCGCCGCCGGGTCCGGCGGATGATCGCGGGCTTCTCCGCCGCCCTGGCGCTTGTATCCGCCGTGGCGGCCTACGCCATCAACCGGGCCTATGTGATTGCCCGGCAGGCGGAGCGGATCGAGGAGGAATACCGCAACACGTTGATTACCCAGTCCCGCTACCTGGCGGAAAAATCCGGCGAGCTGCTGGCCCAGGGGGACCGGATCGGCGCGTTGCAGGTGGCGCTGGCCGCCCTGCCGGAAGGGATGGAAGATGATTCCAGGCCCCTGGTAACCGAGGCGCTGTTCGCCCTCAACAACGCGGTCTATCCCTACCACGTCGCCCAGCCGGACGAATTTTTGGCGAAATGGATGCTCCAGACCGACGGGGACGGCAGCGTCCTGGACCACCGGGGGGATTGGCAGCAGGTCAGCCCCCAGGGGACCAGGTGGATGATCTCGGACACCAGCGGCCAGCTGTATATCTTCGATATGGAGACGGCGGCGCGGATCGCGGTCCTCTCCCCCCAGGTAGTCCTTCCGGGCGCCGCCCAGACCCGGTTCCTCAGCGCCGATTTTCTCAGCGAGGACCGGATCGTGGTCTATATGGAAAGCTGCGCCGTGTGCTGGGATTTGGCATCGAGTAGCCAGGTCTGGCTGACACGGCTGGATCAAAACGATCTGATGGGCGACCCCTGCGGCTCCTCCCAAAGCGCGGTGGCGCCGGACGGGCAGAGCCTGGTCTTCGTCCACACCGGCAGCGGCCAGTGTACCTTCTACTGGCTCTCCGCCGCCACCGGCGAGATTACCGCCGTCCTGACCGGCGAGACCCCCACCCGGGAGGCCTACTACTGCCGCATGGCCCTGTCGCCCAGCGGGGACCGGGTGGCCCTGGGCTTTGCGGAATACGGGTTCCGCACCGGCCAGGAGGAGGACGAGCCCGCCTTGCTGATGCTGGCGGATTTTTCCGGCGGCTGCCGCTCCGTGGCGGTAGAGCATACCGACGTGGCGGCGCTGACCTTCCTATCTGACGACCAGCTCTGTGTGTTCACGGTAGACACCAGCGTGGCAGGCTACACCCACACCGATTTTGACTACGCCATCGCCTGCTACGATTTTCAGGAGGGCAGTCCGGTCTGGTCCACCTCCGACCGGGTCGTCATCGACCGCCCCGTGGGGGACGAGGCCATGCCCACCTGCTCGGTGCAGCTGTGGCGGCGGGAATTCGCGGACGGCAGCGCCGAGGAGCTGCTGGTAGCCCAGTTCGCCGGGCGGCTGCTCCTGCTCCTGCCCAGCGACGGCGCCGTTCTGCGGACGGCGGACTTCGCCGCCGACATTCTCTGCGTTGATCCCTACAGCGCCGGGCAGCTGTATCTGGCCCTGCGCGACGGCCGGCTGATGGTCTATCTGCCGGTGTCAGAGGACATTGGGGAGATGGGCAGCGTCACGGGGGTTCCGCGCAGCGCCGCCTATGACCGGGAGACAGGGGCGTTCCTGCTGGCCCTGGAGGATTCCCGGCGCATTGTGGTCCTGAGCAACCAGCTGGAGGATCCCGGCATTGGAACGGTGGAGCTGAACGATATCCGCAATGTGGAGTATGCCGCGGGCGTCGGCTGGGAATACCGGATCGTGCTGGAGAGCCTGCCCATCCCGGAGGAGGCGCCGGAGGGCACAATCAGCGAACAGCGGCTGCTGTTCTACCGGCCCCTGGCGCAGACGCCGGTGGCCGTCACCGACGCCGGCGGGCAGGTGCTGGATCTGCTGGTGGCCCCTTGGGAGGACGGTGGGGAGATCTGCTACTATCTTTTGAAGGAGGGGGAAACGGTCCTTCTGCGGGGATGGAGCCTGGAGCGGGACCAAATGGTGCTGGAAACGGAACTTCCCGAGGAGGGAACGCTGCCGGGGGCCGTTGGAAACAGCATCCTGTATCTGACGCCGTCCACGCTGGAGCTGCTGGGTCCTGACGGAAAATCGGAGCGGTCCCTGCCTCTGGAAGGCCGGGCGACCGCCCAGGCCATCAGCCCGGATGGGAAGTATCTGGCCTTCATCACCGGTGGGGCGCTGAAGCTATTAGATCTGGAGCGGTGGGCCTGGGTCCCGCTTGAAGGGGATTGGACCGCCTCCAACGACTACAGCTACGCCGGGTCGCTGGCCTTCTCCCCCGACGGCGGAAAATTGGCCGTCTGGACTGACGAAGGGATCATGATTTTGGACCTTGCCGCCGGGGCCCCGGCCCAGACGGTAGCAATCGCCTGCCGGTCCTGCGGGTACAGCTTGTTCCTCAATGATTACATCCTGCTGGTATACGGCGACGCGGGGCATCTGACCACCTGGGATCTGGAAAACCAGACCGTGGTGATGGAGGACCCCAACGACGATCTATTTAGCGGCAACGGCCTGGCGCTGGGCGACGGCTGCTTCCAGGTGGGTACCCGGTACCCCCGGGTGTATGATTTCAGCGCCGACGGGCGGATCGCCCGGCGGCTGGCGGTGGATTACGCCCGCGTCAGTCCCTCTGGCTCGGAGATCCTCTGCTTCTACAACAGCTACGGGTCTGGGAGCGTCACCCAGCTCATCGCGGATACCGCCTTTCGGATCTATCCCCTATACACCCTGGACGAGCTGGTGGCGAAAGGGCAGGCGCTGCTGGACGGTCGAACCCTCACGGAGGCGGAGCGGATCGCCTACTTTATCGACGGCTGACGCCGCCGGAACGCAAAATTAAATTTGGCCGTCTGCCGGGATCCGGCAGACGGCCACTGTTTTTTCGGTTATTCCGCCTGCTCCGGCTGGAACAGCCGCAGCACATTAGCATAGTCGTAGTATTTGAGCAGGCCGGGCCGGGCCTGGGGCAGCGAATCCAGCTCGTCCCAGGGTACCAGGCAGGCATGGCGCTTCTGGGCCGCCCGCTTGGTGACGCAACCGCGGATCTCCTCCTCGGTCAGCTCCCGGAGGGGCAGTTGCGCCCAGCCGTGGGCGTACTGGAAGGTGTTCCAGCGCCGGTGCTCATATTTTGCCAGCTCCCAGTAGGTCTCCTCCCGTTCCTCCGGCGCGCGGTCCTCCAGTCCCTGGGCCAGCAGCAGCTTGTTGGGGATGTCCCACACCACCGCCCGGTTGGAATTTTGAAGGTAGGTGCCGATCTCGTTCCAATTGGCGGAAAAGAGGCTGGTTTTGCTGTACTGCCGGTGCAGCGTCTCCGCCCGCCGGTCGGGCTCCCGGAGGACCAGCTCCTCGAAGGTGAACTGGGCGCTGTTGCTCTGGAGGAACATCCCGCCGGCTTCCTTAGAGAGGAAGTCGATGCCGCTGTCCACCTTCTCGAACAGGGCCACCACCAGCTGGGGATGGTTGTTTTCCATCCCGTGGCGGCGGAACAGGCGCAGCAGGCGCATAGCCATGTCCAGATTGAAGCGGGTGTCCTCCGTGGCGATGAGCAGCTGGTCCAGCCGCCCCAGCCGGTCCAGCAAGGCCTGGACGCAGGCCTGGGAGTCCGGCGGAGCCTCCAGCCAGGTGAAGGCCGGCTCCTGCCGCAGCTGGGGCACGTCCATGGAAAAGGCAGAGCGCTGATGGGCCAGATCCCGGTCCACGATCAGCGCCTCCAGGCCCCGGCCATCCGGCGCGGCGGTGCGGAAGGCGGTATTCTCCCAGGTGGCCAGCAAAAATTCCCGGCTCAGCTCGCTAAAGCCCAGAATCCCCAGGCCGAAGGGCCGGGCGGGCACATAGACGCCCCGCTCCTTTACCCCCGAGGCCCGCTCCATCAGGGTCCGCAGCGGCAGATGGTCCTGGAGGAAGCCCCGGACCAGCAGCTGCTCCCGGGACACCAGGTAGGCGTCCAGATGGGGATAGGACAGATTCTCAAAGCGAAGAATATCGTTGTCCAGGAAGGCGGTGACCCGCAGGCCGGGAACGGAGGACCCCAGCTTCTCCAGCGCGTCCAGGCGGCCCAGATTGTTGTTCCGGTCGTCGGGCAGGAGTAGAATATGGTATTTTTTTCCGGGCCGCAGGAACCGCTCCCAGGGCCTGGTCTCGGTCAGGGCATCGATGTTGACGCCCTCGTCCGCCTCCTTCTGGGGCACGAAGAGAATGGCCGCCCGGCGCTCCTGGGCCCGGATCCGGTCGATCATGCTTCTGGCGTCCTCCACCTCGCCGCAGACCACATAGATCTCCCGCTTCCACCGCATCCGCGCCCGGTTGACCAGGGCCGCGTAGGCTCGGTGGAAAAAGGCAATCAGCAGGGTCCTGATGGTGTAGACCGACATGATGTAAAACAGCAGCGTGATGGCCGGATCGTCGAATCTCGTCAGATCCGCCCCGAAGGTCATGGCCGACGGGGCCTGATAGGCGCACCGCAGCAGCAGATTCAGCATCTGTGCCGGACTGGCCCCCTCCGGCAGCCGGGAAAAGAAGTACAGCGGGATGACGAACAGGTAGGTATACCCCACGATGAGGAAGCTGCGCACCCGCACCGACCGCTTGCGCAGCAGCCACGTCAGCAGGGCCATCCCCGCCAAATATCCCAGAAGTATCAGCATGGTGATCCGCTCCCCTCCCCGCGCGAAAACAGTCCGCGTGGGATCGTGTTGGAATCATTATAGCAAAAAGCGGCGGCCTTTGCAATCGCCGGGAGGATTATTTCCCGCCGCCCCGCTTTTCCCCTGGCAAGGCCACGGCGGCGAGGTGTGAAGCGCTTCCCGCCGTGGCTATTTTGTCATCTTATGGCATCTTTCATCGACTTGACGAACGCTCCGATATACTTCGGGGCGTCTTTTCCGTGCTTTTCAAGCAGCTTGATAATCGCGGAACCGACGATGGCGCCGTCCGAAAGGTCCGCCATTTTCTTTGCCTGCGCCGGCGTGGAAATACCAAACCCGATCGCGCAGGGTACAATCGTATTTTCTCTTACCACCTGGACGATGGAAGCAAGGTCCGTCTTGATCTCGCTTCTCATACCGGTTACGCCCAGGCTGGATACGATATATAGGAACCCTTCCGCTTCTTTGGCAATCATGGCGATCCGGTTTCCCGAGGTAGGCGCGATGAGGGATACAAGCTCCACGCCGTACCGTTTACAAAGGGGGTGGAACTCCTCTTTTTCTTCAAAGGGCAGGTCCGGCAGGATCAGTCCGTCGATTTCGAGATTCTTACAGGTGGAGATAAATTGCTCCGCACCGTAGGAAAACACCACGTTGGCGCAGGTCATAAACACCATCGGCACTTTTACGTCCCTGCGAAGCTCCTTGACAAACGCGAAGATCTGATCTGTGGTGACACCGCCGCTTAGCGCTCTCAGGTTGGCGCCCTGAATGACCGGTCCTTCCGCAGTGGGATCGGAGAACGGGATCCCAAGCTCAATGAGGTCGGCGCCGTTTTCCACAGCGGCCTTTACCGCGGCGGCGGTGGTTTTCAGATCCGGATCTCCGCAGGTGATAAAGGGGATAAAAGCCTTTCCGTTTTCAAACGCTTTTCTGATGTTACTCATGGAGATCTTCCCCCCTGTAGCGGGCAATGGCCGCACAGTCCTTGTCCCCCCTGCCGGAGATGGTAATGACGATGATTTGGTCTCGAGCCATGGCCGGGGCGATCTTCATGGCGTGGGCTGCGGCATGGGCCGATTCGATCGCCGGAATGATCCCTTCCGTCTTGGCTAGATACTCAAAAGCGTTTACCGCTTCGTCATCCGTCACGGGCACATATTCCGCCCTGCCGATATCGTGGAGATAGGCGTGTTCGGGGCCTACGCCGGGATATTCGTCACTGCCTAAAAACCATTTCGGTTCGGTCAGGACGGAAATGCCATCCGCCCCCGCCGCTTCGTACTCCTTCGCGATTTTCAGATAGGGAAAATCCGGCGCGATGAGTCCTTTGGAAGGAGACGCTTTTTTACATTCGCAGATAACGGAGACGCCCGGCTTTTTGAGCGCCTGTTCAAAGGCAAAATCCCCCTTGGGCATGGACTGGGCTTGCTGTTTGAGCTCTGGAAGCGGTACCTTCCTTTTTGCCTCCGCCACACGCGCGCGGGCGTGCTTGGCAAGCTGATCCAGGATTGTCATACCGGCGCCTCTGGGCGGTTGCTGACTTCGATCAGCTTGTGGAGCGTCTCCAGGGCCTTGCCGGAATCAATAATCTGGGTGGCAAGGGCAATACCGTCTGCCATGCTGTCCGCCTTGCCGCCAATATAAAGGGCCGCCCCCGCGTTCATCAGAACCGTATTCCGTTTCGGTCCCTTTTCCCCGTTTAAGATGGCGAGGGTGATCTTGGCGTTTTCCTCGGGCGTGCCGCCCTTCAGGTCCTCTTTGGCGTAGCGATCAAAGCCAAACTCCTCCGGGGTGATGACATAGGATTTGAACCAGCCGTCCCGCATTTCGCAGACCGTCGTCGGGGCGCTCATGGAGATCTCGTCCAGCTTATCCTGTCCGTATACCACCATCCCCCGTTTTACGCCCAGGTTCATGAGAACCTGCGCTAACGGCGTCACCAAATATTCATCGTATACCCCTAAAAGCTGCATGGTCGGACTGCCGGGATTGGTAAGGGGTCCTAAAATATTGAATACGGTACGGAAACCCAGCTCCTTGCGAATCGCCCCCACATATTTCATAGAGGTGTGATATTTCTGCGCGAAGAAGAAGCACATCCCGACTTCATTCAGAAGCTCTATACATCTTTCCGGGCTTTGCTGAATGTTGACGCCCAGCGCTTCCAGACAATCCGCCGTTCCGCATTGGGAAGAAGCGGCCCGGTTGCCGTGTTTCGCCACCTTCATCCCGCCGGCGGCGGCGACGAGGGCGGAGGTGGTGGAAATATTGAAGCTGTGGGCGCCGTCGCCGCCGGTACCGACGATCTCAAAAAAATCCATACCTGCTTCCACTTTCGTTGCGTGATCTCTCATGGCGGCGGCACAGCCCGCGATTTCCTCTGTGGTCTCCGCCCGGGTGCTCTTAGTCGCCAATGCTGCCAGAAAGGCGGCATTCTGCGTTGGAGTCGTTTCCCCGCTCATGATTTCGTTCATGACGTTGTATGCCTCCGCATAGGTGAGGTCTGCTTTATTGGATATTTTTTCAATTGCCGCTCTGATCATGATGATTTCTCCTTATTTTAAATAAATTTTTTTGCGGTTGTTTTCCGTCGTTCAAGTCTTTTGTCAGGCGCGCGGGGCGCCACCAACGCTTCTTTAGCAGCATCTTTTTAACCTCCTATAAAAAGGAAAAACTCCTTTGACTTTTTCCTGTCAAAGGAGTTAAAAAACGCCCTTGACAGAACAATACGCTCTGTCAAGGACGAATAAAAAACTTATCCGTGGTGCCACGTTGATTCATAGGAACGACCCTATGCCCTTAGCGGGGTACCAACATACCCCCGGCATTTATACGCTTGCCTTCAGCGTCGCAGAATACTTTGAGAAGATCTCATTTGACTGCGCCCTCAGCGGTCCATTTGACAACTTGTTTCTTACCTGACTCTCAGCGCCACAGGCTCTCTGTAAAGGCATCGTTGCCGTTATCTCCGCTTCAACGGTTTACTCTATTAAATTCCTGCTTATTATATCACCAGTATAGAAGATTGCCAAGAGAAATAGAGCGAATAGAGCGGTTTTATAAAGGTACTCTTTGGCAGCGGCAAGCGCTGGAGCATCGTCTGCGCCGTATCCATTTCACCGGTCTTGGCACGGTGGGGAAAGGATTTTCATATGATCTCCCCGTTTTCTTCTTTAAACAACGCTTCAATTCTGTCACGCTCAGCATCTGTGTCAAGCATATCAAAAGGCTTCTTCATCAGTTGCAGAATCCACAAAACCGCTGTCAAAAAATTGTGAATATGGCTGATTTTCTGTGAAAGACCTTTACTTTCCGATTTTTCTTTGATATTATTAGTAGCATGATTAATGATATTATTTATGTGGTTGATCCGTATCATCCCCGGCCTGCCGGGTTGATAAATATTGAAACAAACAGGAGGAAAACAAAAATGAAAAAATGGCTTAGCATCGTTTTGGCGCTGGCACTGTGTCTCACCGCACTGGCCGGCTGCGGACCCAAGACCCCGCCTGAAACTACAGACGGAAGCAAGGACACCCAGGCGCCCCCGTCTCAGGCCTCTGGGACCGAAGGCGCTCCGGCGGCGTCGGAGCTGAAATTTGCGGTTTTGGCGCCGATCACCGGCAACTATGCTGAATTCGGAAAGGCCTTTGAAGTGGCGACCAAGATGGCGGCCGACGAGATCAACGCGGAAGGCGGTGTCAACGGCCGTCCCATTTCCCTGACCGTCTATGACACCAAGGGCGACGCCACCGAGAGCGCCGACATTGCCCGCCAGCTGGTGGGCCAGGACGACATCATGGGCGTGATTGGCGACTTTTCCTCCACCGCCTGCATGGCGGACGCTCCGATCTTCGGGGACGCGGGGATGGTTCTGCTCTCCCCCACCGCCTCTCACTCCGATTTCACGCCGATGAACGACTATATGTTCAGTATCATGGGCCGCACCGACGATGAATCCCGGTTCTTTATCTCCTCCCTGGTAAAGGACTACAAGGGCGCGGACAACATCGGAATCATCTACACCAACAGCGACTGGGGCAACCAGTGCAACAGCAGCATGATGGATCAGGCGGCCAAGGACGGTCTGACCGTTGTGGCCGACGAGCCCTACACCGAGGGCGAGATCGACTTTACCAACGTGCTGAACAAGGTCAAGAATCAGAATCCGGAGCTGCTGGTGCTGATCATGCAGACCGTGGACTGCGCCAACGCCCTCAACGCCATCGCCCAGATGGGCTGGGACATCGATACGGTCTGCCAGGGCGCCAGCGCCTCCCAGCAGGTCATTGAGCTGGCGGGCGAAAACGCCGAGGGCCTGTGCTCCACCACCAGCTTCTTTATCGACGAAAATGTGCCCAGAGAGAAGGAATGGCTGGACAAATTCGTGGCCGGCGCTGGGTTTACTCCCACCGTCCATGCCGCCGTGGCCTATGACGCCGTATACATCATGGCGGAGGCCGCCAAGTCCTGCGGAGACAATGTGACCCGGGAGGGGATCCGGGAAGGCCTGGCCAACCTGGGCGAGTATATCGGGTTCACCGGCCCCATCGAATTTGACGAGACCGGCGCCATCTTCCGCAAGGTCCTGATCGTCCAGATCGAAAACGGCACCTATGTCCGCCGGACTGATTACAATTACGGCAATCAGTAAGCTTCCATGACATCCGTTCCGCCGCGATTCCTCGACGGGATCGCGGCGGACATCCTATAACGGAGGGTCCCATATGGAATATATTTTGATTCAATTTGTCAACGGGCTCTGCCAAGGCTCCATCTATGCGCTGATGGCCATCGGCTACGCCTCCATTGTGGGCGTGACGGGCCTGGTGACGTTCGCTTATGGCGAGGTGATGATGATCGGCGCCTTCGCCGCCTACTATACATTTCAATACTTTGCCGATCAACTGCTGGTGGGGATCCTTGCCAGCTTCGCCGCGGCGGCCTGCATGGGGTTCCTGGTCTATAAGATCTGCTATGAACGCTTCTTTGACAAGCCCCGTCACATCAGCCTGATCTGCACCATTGGCTTCAGCATGCTGGTGAAAAATTTGGCGCAGATCCTGTTCGGCGCGAACACCAAGGCCATGCCCAGCGTGATCCAGAACTTTTTCCTGGACATTGGGCCTGTGCGGATCAACGCCGTGCAGCTCATCATCGTGGCGACCGTGATCGGGCTGTCGGGGGCGCTGTACCTGCTGTTCAACAAGACCCAGGCCGGCATTCGCCTGCGGGCGGTGAATCAGAGCCGCCAGGCCGCCGCGCTGGTGGGCATCAATGTGAAGCGGACGATTTTATTCGGCAACTGCCTGGGCTGTGGGATCGGCGGCACGGCCGGAATGCTACTGGCCATTTATTACCAGTCCCTCTCCCCTACCATCGGCAGCACCTTTGGCAATAAGGCTTTCGCCAGCGCTGTGGCGGGCGGCATGACCAGCATTCCCTGGGCCGCCGGAGGCGGCGTCCTGATCGGTGTGATCGAGAATATCGGCACCGCGTTCCTGCCGAATAGCTACCGGGATGTGTTTGCCTTTGTGTTCCTGTTCATCGTGCTGCTACTACGGCCGGAGGGCCTGTCCAAAAAGGAGGGGATCCGACCGTGAAAACGCTGCGAAAATACCGCTGGGTCCTGATCTGCCTGCTGCTGGCGGTGGCGCTGATCCTGCCGCAGGTGATCTCCAGCTACCTCGCCGGGATCCTGTGCCGCATTTTGCTCTTTGGGACATTGGCAGGCTCTCTGAACGTCATCAACGGATACAGCGGCCAGATGAATATCGGCCATGCGGGCTTTGTCTGCATTGGAGCCTACACCGGGGCGATCCTTGCCACCCGGACCGGGGTCCCCTTCGTATTGCAGCTTGTCTGTGGCGGCATCCTCGCCTCTTTGGTCGCCTGGGTTCTCTCCAAGCCCATGCAGCGGCTCAAGGGCATTTATCTGGCCATCATCACCATGGGCTTTTGCGAGATCACCCGGATCATCTCTCTGAACTGGGTGGGCCTTACCGGCGGGCCCCTGGGGATCAAAAACATCCCGGCGCCGGTTTTCTTCGGGGTGAAATTCAATACCCCGGAGCGCTATGCCTATATTTTCCTGGCGATCTTGGTGATCTTCACCTTCCTCACCGGCAGGGTCCTGAACTCCCGCGTCGGACGGGCGTGGATCAGCATCCGCGAGGATGACCTGGCGGCCCGCAGCCTGGGCGTCAAGCTGGGCCACTACCGCTCCATCAATCTGATGTACGGTGCCTTTTTCGCGGGCGTCTGCGGCGCGGCCATGGGGCCCTACTACCGCTACATCGCGTCGGATATGTTCTCCATGGACATGAGCTTCAACATCCTCTCCATGGTCATTTTGGGCGGCCAGGGCACCCTGATCGGGCCCATCGTCGGAGCGGCCATCATCAACACGGTGACGGAGGCCTTCCGCTTCGCCCAGGAGTACCGGATGGTGCTGTACGCGGTGATCATCATCGCCATGATGTGGATCCGGCCCCAGGGCCTTATCGGCGTGTCCAACAGTATGCTTTCCGGGCGCGGCATTGTGAAAAAACGGGGAAGGGGGCAAAAAAATGAACGTCCTGCTTGAATCCAAAGACGTCTGCAAGTATTTCGGCGGCCTTAAAGCGGTTCAGAAGGTCAATATGCGCGTCAGGCAGGGAGATGTGTTCGGCATTATCGGCCCCAACGGCGCGGGAAAAACCACCTTTTTCAATCTCTGCTCCGGAATTTACAGCCCCACCTCCGGCCAAATCCTGTTCGAGGGGGAGGATATCTCCCATCTGCGGCCGGAGGATATCGCCAAGCGCGGAATTGCCAGGACCTTCCAGAACATTCAGCTTTTCAAATTTATGACGGTCCTGGACAATGTAAAGATCGGCTTTCATCTGTCCACCCGGACCAACATGCTGGACGCCATGCTTCACACCCGGCGCTACCGACAGGACGAGGAAATGATCCAGACCCAGGGCCGCCGCATTCTGGAGAAGGTCGGGCTGGCGGAATACGCTTCCCTCCCGGCGGGAAATCTGCCCTACGGCATTCAGCGGAAGGTGGAGATCGCCCGTGCGCTGGCGCTGGAGCCCAAGATGATTCTGCTGGACGAGCCGGCGGCGGGAATGAATCCCATGGAGACGGACAGCCTGCGTCAATTTATCCTCCAGCTGAATCAGGAGGGCTACACCATCGTGGTCATTGAGCACGACATGAAATTCGTGATGAATTCCTGTAGCCGGATCCTGGTCCTCAATTTCGGCGAGAAAATTTTTGAAGGGACGCCGGAGCAGGTTCGCTCCGATCCCGGGGTCAACGAGGCATACTTTGGTAAAAGCGGCTACTGGAAGGAGGCGCAGGAAGATGCTGAAGGTTGAAAACCTGTCCGTCAGCTATGGCTACGTTACCGCCCTCACGGATGTCAGCTTTGAGATCCATCAGGGAGAGATCGTAACCCTGATCGGCAGCAACGGAGCGGGAAAAACCACCTGTCTGATGGCCATTTCCGGCCTGGTCCCCAAGGAGACCGGAAAAATCACCTTTCTGGGGATCGATATCACCCATAAAAGTCCCAACCGGATCGTCAATATGGGCATGAGCCACGTTCCGGAAGGAAGGCAAATCTTTCCCTCCCTTTCGGTCCACGAAAACCTTCTGGCCGGGGCAATGGGCCGCCCCGGCCGGACGAAGGCGCAGATCGCGGAACAGGTGGAGCGGATGTTCTCCCTCTTCCCCCGGCTCAAGGAGCGGCGGAACCAAGGCGGCGGCACCCTCTCCGGCGGAGAGCAGCAAATGCTGGCCATCGCCAGAGGACTGATGATGGACCCGGACATTCTTATGCTGGATGAACCTTCCCTGGGGCTGGCGCCCATTCTGGTGGAGGAGATCTTCGCGCTGATCCAGAACATTCACCGGCAAGGGAAAACCATCCTGCTCATTGAGCAAAACGCGGCGATGGCGCTGTCCATCGCGGATCGAGGGTATGTGCTGGAATCCGGGCGGATCGCCCTGAGCGGTACAGGCCGGGAGCTGCTGAACGATCAACAGGTCCGGAGCATTTATCTCGGCGGCTAAAAGCCGGGCATGGAGTTCAGATCCCGGCGCAGAGCCTCCTTGGCGCCCTGGCTGTCCCCTCGCTCCAAAAAGCGAACGATGGCCCAATGGCCCTTGGTGTCCAGCCGATCCAGCTGCACCGCCCCATAGAGGCAGTAGGCCATGGTCTCCGCCTTTAAACACCGGTCCAGCAGGGAGGCGCCGAACTGGTTATTGCTCATGCGGTACAGCTCCTTATGGAAGGTCATATTGTTTTCCCAGTGATCCCGAACGGTCAGGTTTCCCGCCGCCAGCTTTTGATCCACCAGAGCCATTTTCTTTTTCAGGCTGTCCATTTGCTCCGGGTGGATCCGGCTGGCCATCATCTCCAGATTGTCCAGCTCAATGAGCGTCCGGATGCGGGTGATATCCTGAAGCTCCCGCCCGGTAATGCGGACGATCTCATAGCCGTACCGGGGGATGCTGCGCAGAATACCATCACTGCACAGCTCGATCAGCGCGTCCCGCACCGGGGACTTGCTCACCTGGAATTTCTCTACCAATGCCTTTTCATTAAAGACATAGTCCGCATGGTACTCGCCACTGACAATGCCCTCCCAAATCGCGTTGTAGATCTGCTGTTTCAAGGATGATTTTTCCATAGCGCCGCCTCCATGATCATTGTTATTAATATGGTTAATAATCATGTTTAGATTATAGCAGGAATCTACAGCTTTGTCAATTTGAAACAACAAAATCTTCAGAAAGAAGGAACAAAAATTGAACAAATACGAGCGGGTCATGGCTGCGTATCAAGGACAGCGGCCTGACAGAGTCCCCAGCGCCTTCTGGTATCACTTCCCCAAGGGCTTTGAGGCGGGGCAAGCCGCGGTGGACATTCACCTGAAATACTTCGCGGAAAGCGGCACGGACCTGTGCAAGATCATGAATGATAACTCCTGCCCCAAGGATCCGGCGATCAACGATGCCCAGGACTGGTCCCGGCTTGCCCCCATTCCCGAAGACGCCCCCTTTATTTGTCGTCAGCTGGACCTGACCCGAAGCGTCATGGCGCGGATGAAGGGGAAGGCCGTTACACTGGGCACCGTTCACGGCATTGTCGCCTCCGCCTACCATATTCTCGGCGGTACGGAGCTCTACGACCGGGACGGCACTGTTTTGGGCCGCCATCTGCGGGAAAACCCGGAGGGCCTCCGCCACGCCTTCCGAATCATCGCGGACTATCTCAAATATCTGTGCCGGGCCATGCTGGACGCGGGCGTGGACGGAATCTACTTCGCTTCCCTGGGCGGGGAACGGCGTATGTTCACAGACGATGAATTTGCCGCTTTTATCGCTCCCCTGGAAATAGAAATATTGGATTCCATCCAGGACGCGCCCTGCTTCAACATCCTGCATATGTGCAAATCGGATCTGAACCTGGAGCGCTATCTGCGCTATCCTGATCCCGCGGTACTGAACTGGGGCGTCTATGAAAACAATCTCTCCCTGGAGGAGGGGCGGAAGCTCTTTGGCGCCAACAGAGTGTATCTCGGCGGACTGGACGACCGAAAGGGCGTACTCCCGGAGGGCACCGCCGAGGAGATCAGTCGGGAGGTACGGCGCCTGGTGGATACCTTCGGCTATGAACGCTATATTCTCGGCGCGGATTGCACCTTGCCCACAGATCTGCCCGCATGGCGGACCCAGGCGGCAGCCCGGGCGGCGACCATTGGATAAGGAGAGAAAAATGGAACTGAACTGGAATTTTACTTATTTCATCCCGACGGAGATTGTCTTTGGCCGGGGGCAGGTCTGCCAGATCGGCACACTGGCGAGAAAATACGGCACCCGCGCGATCTTGGTCACAGGCCCCAAGACCTCCCGCCTTGGGCCGCTCTATGATCGGGTCCAGGCGCTACTGGCGTCTGCCGGCGTGGAGTCCTGCCATTTTGACGGCGTGGTTCCCAATCCCACGACCGTCAGCGTCAGCGCCGGCGCGGCGCTGGCCAGGAGTTTTGGCGCGGAAATGGTCATTGGGATCGGCGGCGGCTCCTCCATGGACACCGCCAAGGCCGTCGCGGTAGAGGCCAGTCATCCGGGAACTGCCTGGGACTACCTATACTACAAGCAGCCGCCGACGGAGAAAACGCTGCCCATTCTCACGATCGGCACCACCGCCGGCACCGGATCCCAGGCCACCACCGTCGCGGTGGTGACCAATCCGGAGACAAGGGACAAATCCGCCCTGTCCAATCGGAATCTGTTCCCCCGGGCGGCGATCGTAGACCCGGAGCTTACCGCCACGATGCCGCCTTCCGTCACCGCGCAGACCGGTTTTGACGCCTTCTGCCACAATTTTGAGGCGCTGCTTTCGGTTCGGTCCAGTCCCATGGTGGAGGCCCTGGCCCTGGACGCCATCCGGCGGGTATTTACCTATCTGCCCAGGGCCGTTCAGGACGGCAGTGATACGGAAGCCCGGGATCAGATGGCTTGGGCGGATACGCTGGGTGGCATCACCAATGCCTGCGCCGGCACCACGCTGCCCCACGGCCTGGGAATGCAGATCGGCGGGCAATGCCCCCATGTCACCCACGGCCAGGCGCTGGCGGTCCAGTACCCCAGCTTTACCCGGTTCACCCGCCCGGCCGCTGTGGAAAAATACGCCGCCGTGGCCCGGACTCTGGACCCGGCGACGGCAGGAGCCAGCGACGAGGACGCCTCCTGGCGCTGCTGTGAGCTTATCGACGAACTGCTTCGCAGAATCGGCCTGTGGATCGACTTCCAGGACCTTGGCGTTACCCAAGAGGATTTGAAAGTCATTGCCGGGCGTGGCCAGGTCCTGGGAGACTACAAGCGAAATCCCCGTCTGGCCAGCATTGAGGAAATGTACCAGCTCCTGATCTCCTGCTGGGACCGGAAGGCCTGATCTCGATGGAGCCAGCGGCGGAGCCGCCGCTGGCGGGGCATTTGAGCGGATCAAGCCTGGGAACCGAAACGCCGATGTTCAGCTGGCAAAATCGATATACAAACAGCAAAACCGGCCACTTGCGTGGCCGGTTCCGCTTTGAGAGAAGAGAGGAGGAATCAAAATGGAGTTTACTTCGTCTGCTTGGCTTTCTTTTCCCGCATCCAGCGCTTGACGATGGCGACGGTGCCCCAGGCGATCAGCCCGGCGGCCACAACGCCCTCGGCAATGAGGATGAAATAGTAGTTCGGGAAGGGCAGCTGCCCGGCGGCCACGCCGTGGACGATGCCGTTCATGGCGTTGGAGTTGACGGTGGTGTACAGGATGTGCTTCACCGCCTGTCGGGCATAGTACTGGGAGGCGGGATTGTTGATGTCCAGCTCCGCGTCGGTGTAGTAGCCCGTGAGCTTCAGGTCGCCGCCGGCCCGGATGCACTGCTCGGTGTCCATGACGCCGCCGCCGTCATAGTCGGTGATTACGGTGCCCCGGAAGCCCCACTCGTTGCGAAGCACGCCGGTGATCAGATTGTAATTGCCGCCGGCCCAGGTACAGCCGATCCGGTTGAAGGCGGACATCACCGCCATCACCGTGGGGATCTGGACCTGCTTTTCGGTGTAGGCGCCGTCCTGGTATTCCTGGACGGTGACAGTCTGAGTGCCCCGGCCCTCGATGCAGATCTGGAAGGGCTTCAGGTAGATCTCCCGGATGGCCTGCTCGTTGGCAAAGGTGGCCACATGGCTCCGGTGATCCTCCTGATCGTTGAGCGCGAAGTGCTTGATGTAGGCGTAGACGCCCTTTTCGGCGCAGGCCGTGGAGGCCTGGAGGGCCATCTGGCCGGACATAAAGCCGTCCTCGGAGTAATACTCGAAGTTCCGGCCGGCGAACGGCGTGCGGTGGATGTTCATGGCCGGGGCGTACCAGCCGGAGATGATGCCGATGTACTGGTGGTTGCCCCAGTTGC
>CANRQC010000012.1 GCA_947632695.1 uncultured Oscillospiraceae bacterium
GCCAACATCCCCGTGGGTACCGTGATCCACAATGTGGAGCTCAACCCCGGCCGGGGCGCCCAGCTGGTGCGCAGCGCCGGCGCCGCCGCCCAGCTGATGGCCAAGGAAGGCGAGCTGGCCCAGGTCCGTCTGCCCAGCGGCGAGGTCCGCTACGTTCGGACCAACTGCACCGCCTGCATCGGTCAGGTGGGCAACCTGGACCATGAGAACGTCCACGTCGGCAAGGCCGGCCGGAAGCGCCACATGGGCATCCGTCCCACCGTCCGCGGCTCCGTCATGAACCCCAACGACCACCCCCACGGCGGCGGCGAAGGCCGCGCCCCGGTGGGCCGTCCCGGGCCTGTCACGCCTTGGGGCAAGCCGGCTCTGGGCTACAAGACCCGCAAGACGAAGAACCGCACCAATAAGTTCATCGTCAAGCGCAGAAACAGCAAGTAAGGAGGATATGAGAAATGAGCAGAAGCGTCAAGAAAGGCCCGTTTGTCGCTCCCGAGCTGTATAAGCGCGTCGAGGAGCTGAACAAGGCCGGAGAAAAGAAAGTCCTCAAGACTTGGTCCAGGGCTTCCACGATTTTCCCCTCCTTCGTCGGTCATACCATCGCTGTCCATGACGGCCGGAAGCACGTTCCCGTGTATATCACCGAGGACATGGTGGGTCACAAGCTGGGCGAGTTCGTGCCGACCAGAACCTTCCGGGGTCACTCTGGCAGCAAGACCGCCAACGCGAAGTAAGGAGGTAGGAGTATGGAAGCGTTTGCCCATGTCAAATACGTCCGGATGTCTCCCCGCAAGGTCCAGCTGGTCTGCGACATGATCCGGGGCAAGGACGTCAACACCGCCAAAGCCTACCTGAACCAGACCTCCAAGGCCGCCTGTGAGCCCATGCGGAAGCTGCTGAGCAGCGCCGTGGCCAATGCCGAGCACAATCACGGGATGAACCCGGAGAGCCTGTATGTCTCCACCGTGGTGGCCAATCCCGGCCCCACGCTGAAGCGCGGCCGCATCGCGTCCCGCCGGGGCTTCGTTCGTATTCTCAAGAGAACTACTCACATCACCATCGGTGTGAGCGAGAAGGCTTAATCAGGAGGTTGCTATGGGACAGAAAGTCAATCCCCATGGTCTGCGGGTCGGCGTGATCAAGGACTGGGACTCCCGCTGGTATGCCCGGGAGGAGCAGGTCGGCGACCTGATCGTTGAGGACTATAACATCCGGAAATATCTGAAGAAGCGCCTGTATAACGCGGGCGTCGCCAAGATCGAGATCGAGCGCTCCAGCGGCAAGATCAAGATCAACATCAACTGCTCCCGCCCCGGCGTGGTCATCGGCAAGGCCGGCGCGGACATCGAGAATCTCCGCAAGGAGATGGAAGCCAAGCTGGGCAAGAGCGTCGCTCTGAACATCGTTGAGATCCGCAGCCCGGACCTGAACGCCCAGCTGGTGGCCGAGAACATTGCCCAGCAGCTGGAGAAGCGGATCTCCTTCCGCCGGGCCATGAAGAAGGCCATGCAGACCGCCACCCGCCTTGGCGCCAAGGGCATCAAGGTCACCTGCGGCGGCCGTCTGGGCGGCGCTGAGATCGCCCGGAGCGAATCCTATCACGAAGGGACCATCCCCCTGCAGACCCTCCGGGCCGACATTGAGTACGGCTTCGCCGAGGCTGCCACTACCTACGGCCGCATCGGCGTCAAGGTGTGGATCTACAAGGGCGAGGTTCTGAACACCACCCTCCGCGCCGCCGCCCCGGAGCCCGCTCCTCGTGAGCGCCGGGATCGCCGGGACCGTCGGGACCGCCGTCCGGGCGGGGATCGCGGTGGTGACCGCCGGGGCCCCGGCTCTGACCGGCCCCGTACCCGCAGAGAAGGAGGAACCCGCTGATGCTGATGCCCAAAAGAGTAAAGTACCGCAAGGTGCAGCGCGGCCGTATGACCGGCGCGGCCTCCCGCGGCAATAAGGTTTCCTACGGCGACTACGGCATCCAGGCTCTGGAGCCCGGCTGGATCTCCGGCAATCAGATCGAGGCCGCCCGTATCGCCATGACCCGTTACACCAAGCGCGGCGGCAAGGTCTGGATCAAGATCTTCCCCGACAAGCCCTACTCCAAGAAGGGCCTGGGCACCCGTATGGGTTCCGGCAAAGGCGCTCCCGAGGGCTGGGTCGCTGTGGTGAAGAACCAGAAGGTGATGTTCGAGATCGGCGGCGTGGACGAGTCCACGGCGAAGGAGGCCCTGCGCCTGGCCCAGCACAAGCTGCCCATCAAGACCCGCATCATCCCCAAGGAAGCTCCCGATACTGAGATTGGCGGTGAAGAGTAATGAAGGCGAAGGAACTAGAGAAGACCAAGGCCCTGTCCGTGGAAGACCTTCAGAAGAAGCTCCAGGACCTGAAGAAGGACCTGTTCATGCTGCGGATGCAGCACGCCACCAACCAGCTGGATAACCCCATGCAGATCACGGCGGTCAAGAAGGACATCGCCCAGATCAAGACCATCATCCGGCAGAAGCAGACCAATGTCTGAGGAGGTAAGCCAGAATGAGTGAGAATACAAGAGCTTTCCGCAAAACCAGAATTGGTCAGGTCGTCTCCGACAAGATGGACAAGACCATCGTGGTTGCGATTGAGGACAGCGTCCAGCATCCTCTGTACAAGAAGACCCTGAAGCGGACGTACAAGCTGAAGGCCCACGACGAGGAAAACGCCTGCGGCATCGGCGACACCGTGGAGGTCATGGAGACCAGGCCCCTCTCCAAGGACAAGAGATGGCGGCTGGTCCGTATCATCGAAAAGGCGAAGTAAGGAGGTCGGTAGGCTATGATTCAACAGGAGAGTTACCTGAAAGTCGCCGACAACACCGGCGCTAAGGAAATTCACTGCATCCGGGTCCTGGGCGGCTCCAAGCGGAAGACCGGCAACATCGGCGATGTGATCGTGGCTTCCGTCCGGAAGGCCACCCCCGGCGGCACGGTGAAGAAGGGCGAGGTGGTCAAGGCCGTCATCGTCCGCACCAAACGGGGCCTGCGCCGGGAAGACGGCACCTACGTCCGCTTCGACGAGAACGCGGCGGTGCTGATCCGGGACGACAAGAACCCCAGAGGCACCCGTATCTTTGGACCGGTGGCCCGGGAACTGCGGGAGCGGGACTACATGAAGATCCTTTCCCTGGCGCCCGAAGTCATCTAAGGGGGAACCGAAGATATGAACATTAAGAAAAACGACACCGTGATCGTCCTGTCCGGCAAGGACAAGGGCGTGAAGGGCAAGGTCCTCACCGCCATGCCCAAGAAGGAAATGGTCATTGTGGAGAAGGTCAATCTGGCCACCTGCCACACCAAGCCCCGCCGTCAGGGGGAGCCCGGCGGCATCATCAAGCGGGAGACCCCCATCCGGGCCTGCAAGGTCGCCCTGTACTGCCCCAAGTGCGACAAGGGCGTTCGGATCGGCTTCAAGGTCGAGGGCGAGAAGAAGACCCGCGTCTGCCGCAAGTGCGGCGCCGAAATCTGATGAAGGAGGAGATCGACAATGGCAAGCAGACTGCAAGAGAAGTACACCGCCGAGATCGCTCCCGCTCTGAATAAGAAATTCGGCTACAAGAGCGTCATGCAGATCCCCAAGCTGGACAAGGTCGTGGTCAACGTGGGCTGCGGCGACAGCAAGAACAACGCCAAGGAGATCGAGGCCATCTGCAAGGACATCGCCGCCATCACCGGCCAGAAGCCCATCACCACCAAGGCCCGGAAGTCCGTGGCCAACTTCAAGGTCCGGGAAGGCGAGACCGTGGGCGTGAAGGTCACCCTGCGGGGCTCCAAGATGTACGAGTTCCTGGATAAGCTGTTCAGCGTGGCCCTTCCCCGGGTCCGCGACTTCCGGGGCATCAATCCCAACTCCTTTGACGGCCGCGGCAACTACGCCCTGGGCCTGAAGGAGCAGCTGATCTTCCCCGAGATCGAGTACGACAAGGTGGATAAGATCCGCGGCATGGACATCTGCGTATGCACCACCGCCACCACCGATGAGGAAGCCAAAGAGCTGCTGACCCAGCTGGGCGCTCCCTTCTACACCTAAGGAGGTACAGATCCATGGCGAAGAAAGCAATGATCTTAAAGCAGCAGGCCGCTCCCAAGTTCTCCAGCCGGCGCTACAACCGGTGCAAGATCTGCGGCCGGCCCCATGCCTATCTGCGCAACTACGGCATCTGCCGTATCTGCTTCCGCGAGCTGGCCTATAAGGGCCAGATCCCCGGCGTCCGCAAGGCCAGCTGGTAAGGGAAGGTCGTATTCCAATGTAAACCGGGTCCGGCTCGTCCCGGGAAGATGGGGCAGGCGTGCCTGCCCACATTCCCCGGATACCCCCGGGCCGACAACGGGTTTAGCCCGTAGCTTCTTAAAAGGAGGAAACCATATATGCAAATCACCGATCCCGTCGCCGATATGCTGACCCGCATCCGGAACGCCAACGCCGCCAAGCACGACACTGTGGACGTGCCCGCCTCCAATCTGAAGAACGCCATCGCCCAGATCCTGCTGGAGGAGGGCTATATCAAGTCCTTCACCCTGGTGGACAACGGGAATCAGGGCGTCATTCACATCACGCTGAAGTATCAGGCCAAGAAGCAGCAGGTCCTCTCCGGCCTGCGCCGGGTCTCCAAGCCCGGCCTTCGGGTCTATGCCGGTGCGGATGAGCTTCCCAGCGTGCTGAAGGGCCTGGGAATCGCCATCATCTCCACCTCCAAGGGCGTCATGACCGACAAGAAGGCCCGGGAGCTGCACATCGGCGGCGAAGTCCTGGCTTTCGTTTGGTAAGGAGGAGCGGAAAATGTCTAGAATCGGAAAGAAGCCGGTGACCATCCCGGCGAACTGCACTGTGACCATTGCCGAGGGCAACGTGGTGACCGTCAAGGGCCCCAAGGGCACCCTGACCAACACCTTCCACCCCGACATGATCCTGAAGGTGGAGGGCAACGAGCTCACCGTCAGCCGTCCTGACGACGAGCATCTGCACAAGAGCCTCCACGGCCTGACCCGCACCCTGATCCACAACATGGTGGAGGGCGTGGAGAAGGGCTACTCCAAAGAACTGGAAATCAACGGCACCGGCTACCGGGCCGAGAAGAAGGGCAACCAGCTGGTCATGCGTCTGGGCTACTCCCACGAGGTCATCGTGGACGAGATCCCCGGCATCACCATCGACGTGCCCGCGCCCAACAAGGTCGTCATCAACGGCATCGACAAGCAGGCTGTGGGTCAGTTTGCCGCCGAGGTCCGGGGCAAGCGTCCCCCCGAGCCGTATAAGGGCAAGGGCATCAAGTATACCACTGAGGTCATCCGCCGCAAGGCCGGTAAGGCCGGCGGCAAGAAGTAATGGAGGTGTGCCGAAATGGTTAGCAAAGTCAATAAGAACGCCATGCGCGTCAAGCGCCACGTCCGCGTCCGCGGAAAGATCTCCGGCACCCCCCAGCGTCCCCGCCTGAACGTCTTCCGCAGCAACGCCAACATCTACGCCCAGCTGATCGACGACGTGAACGGGGTCACCCTGGTCAGCGCCAACACGCTGGAGAAGGCCTTTGAAGGCGCCGCGGGCAACTGCGAGGCCGCCAAGAAGGTGGGCCAGCTCCTGGCGGAGCGGGCCAAGGAAAAGGGCATCGAGGAAGCCGTCTTTGACCGGAGCGGCTACCTGTACCACGGCCGCGTGGCTGCCCTCGCGGAAGGCGCCAGAGATGGCGGCCTCAAGTTCTAAGGTAGAGGAGGAAACAAAATGCCTTATAACAGAACTCCCAAGGACGAGCCCTCTGAATTTATTGAGAAGGTCGTCTATCTCAACCGGGTCAGCAAGACCGTCAAGGGCGGCCGTGTCATGAAGTTCTCCGCCCTGGTGGTGGTGGGGGACGGCAAGGGTACCGTGGGTTACGGCCTGGGCAAGGCCGCCGAGGTCTCCGAGGCCATCCTCAAGGGTATCGCCGACGCCAAGAAGAACATGGTCAAGGTCTCCCTGGCCGGCACCACCATTCCCCACGACATCATCGGTGTGTTCGGAGCCGGCTCCGTCCTCCTGAAGCCCGCCCCCGAAGGCACCGGCGTCATCGCCGGCGGCGCGGTCCGCGCGGTGATGGAGGCTGTGGGAATCAAGAACATCTGCGCCAAGTGCCTGCGCTCCAACAACCCCCAGAACGTGGTGAAGGCCACCATGCAGGGCCTGAAGGCCCTCCGCTCTCCCGAGCAGGTCGCGGCCATAAGGGGCAAGAGCGTGGAGCAGATCGTAGGGTAAGGAGGGCGAAGCACCATGGCAAATTTGAAGATCAAACTGGTCAAGAGCCTGAACGGCCGCCTGGAGAAGCACATCGCCACCGCCGCATCCCTGGGTCTGAAGAAAATCGGCCAGGTGACCATCCAGCCGGACAACGTCCAGACCCGGGGCAAGATCGCCAAGATCGGCTATCTGCTCCAGGTGACAGAAGTAGAATAAGGAGGAAATAGAAATGAAACTTTCTGAGCTTTCTCCTGTGGTGGGCTCTACCCAGGTAGCCAAACGCAAGGGCCGCGGGCCCGGCACCGGCAACGGCAAGACCGGCGGCCGGGGCCACAAGGGCCAGAAGGCCCGTTCCGGCGGCAAGGTCCGGGCCGGGTTTGAAGGCGGCCAGATGCCTCTGGCCCGCCGGGTCCCCAAGCGCGGCTTCCACAATATTTTCGCCAAGCCCATGGCTCAGGTCAATCTGGCGGCGCTGAACCGCTGCTTTGAAGACGGCGACACCGTGGACGCTCAGGCCCTGATGGACAAGGGCGTGATCCACAGCTGCGCCAACGGCGTGAAGGTCCTGGCCAACGGAAAACTGAACAAGCGCCTCACTGTGAAAGCGTCGGCTTTCTCCCAGTCTGCCAAGGATATCATCGAGCAGGCAGGCGGAAAGGCCGAGGTGGTATAAGTGATCCAAACACTGAAGAACGCCTGGGGGATCCCCGAGCTGCGCAAGAAGATGCTCTTCACCATTCTGGCGCTGCTGCTGTTCCGGATCGCCAGCGTCATTCCGGTGCCCTTTGTGGACGCCAAGGCTCTGTCCGACTACTTTGAGGCCACCCTGTCCACCACCATTCTGGGCCTGTTCAACGCCATGTCCGGCCAGGGACTGTCCCAGGCCAAGGTCCTGGCTCTGGGCATCCAGCCCTATATCAACGCGTCCATTATCATCCAGCTGCTCACCGTGGCCATTCCCGCTCTGGAGCGGATGGCCAAGGACGAGGGCGAGGAAGGCAAGAAGAAGCTGGAGAAAATCACCCGGTACACCACCGTGGGTCTGGCGCTGCTGCTGGGCTGGGGCTACTACAGCATCCTGGCCTCTCAGAGCGGCATGCTCACCAGAACCGGTTGGATGCCCGCCGTGGTGATCATCCTGAGCTACACGGCCGGCGCCTCCGCCATCATGTGGCTGGGCGAGCAGATCACCGAGTTCGGCATTGGTAACGGCATCAGCCTGATCCTGTTCGCCAACATCATCTCCGGCATCCCCGGCATGATCGGCCGGATGGCCGCCATGATCTGGTGGCAGATCCTGCTGGTGGTGGTGGCCATGGCCCTGCTGGTGGTGTTCATCGTCTTCATCAACGACGCCGAGCGGCGGATCCCCATTCAGTACGCCAAGCGGGTGGTGGGTCGGAAGATCTACGGCGGCCAGAATACCAACCTTCCCATCAAGGTCAGTATGTCCGGCGTCATGCCCGTGATCTTCGCCTCCTCCATCACCTCTCTGCCGGCGACCATCTACGCCTTCTTCTCCACCGACCAGACCAACTGGTGGTACGTCCATGTGATGAGCTCCCATAGCGCCTTCTACGCGGTGTGCTATTTCCTGCTGATCTTCTTCTTCAGCTGGTTCTACGCCACCATCCAGTACGACCCTGTGGAGATCTCCAACAACCTGAAGAAGAACGGCGGCTTCATTCCCGGCTTCCGTCCCGGCAAGCCCACCGCCGACTTCATCCAGCGGGTCATCAATAAGATCCTGGTCTTTGGCGCGGTGTATCTGGCCATCGTGGCGCTGCTGCCCATCATCGCCGGCGACCTGATGCCTGCCGTGGGCAACCTGGCCATCGGCGGCACCTCCGTCATCATCGTGGTAGGCGTGGCCCTGGAGACCGTGAAGGCGCTGGAGGCTCAGATGCTCATGCGGCATTACAAGGGCTTCCTGGACTAAGGAGCGGCTATGAATCTCATCCTGTTAGGCGCGCCCGGCGCCGGGAAGGGAACCCAGGCGGAGCTGCTGGTGAAAAAACTCCAGATCCCCGCCATTTCCACCGGGAATATGCTCAGGGAGGCCATCCAGAATGGCACCGAACTGGGCGCCCAGGCGAAACAGTACATGGACAGCGGACTGCTGGTGCCCGACGAGCTGATCCTTGGGATCGTCAAAGAGCGGGTGTCCAAGCCGGACTGCGGGAAAGGCTTCATCCTGGACGGGGTGCCCCGCACCCAGGCCCAGGCGGAGGCGCTGGATCGGATGGGCGTCCGCATCGACCATGTGATCTCCCTGGAAATCGACGATCAAGTAATCGAAGGCCGGATGACCGGCCGCAGAGTCTGCAAGAACTGCGGCGCCAGCTATCACATCGCCGCCAATCCTCCCAAAACCCAGGGAGTTTGCGACGAGTGCGGCGGCGAGCTGATCACCCGTGCCGACGATACGGCTGAGACGGTCCGCAAGCGGCTGCAGGTCTACCACGCCTCCACCGAGGTGCTGAAGACCTACTACCAGCGGCAGGGCAAGCTGGTGCTGATCCAGGGGGATCAGCCTATCGGCCAGGCCAACCGGGACATCCTCTCGGCCATAGGAGCAGAGGCATGATCGCGATCAAAAATGAACACGAGCTTCAGGTGATGCGCCAGGCCTGTAAAATTACCGCGGCTGCCCGTGCCTTGGCAGGGGAAATGGTAAGACCGGGCGTATCCACCAGAAGCATCGACCGGGCCGTTCACGATTTCATCGTGAGTCAGGGCGCGAAACCGTCGTTCCTGCACTATAGCGGCTACCCCGCCAGCGTCTGCATCAGCGTCAACAGCACTGTGATCCACGGGATTCCCGACCACTATGTGCTGAAAGAAGGGGACATCGTCTCCGTGGATGTGGGCGCCTGCTACGGGGGGTTTCATGGAGATTGCGCGGCAACCTATCCCTGCGGCGCTGTCAGCGCCGAGGCGCAAAAGCTCATCGACGTGACGAAGGAGAGCTTCTTCCGAGGCATCCGCTTCGCCACCCGGGGCAATCGCGTTTCCGACATCTCCCACGCCATCCAGACGTATGTGGAGTCTAACGGTTTTTCAGTTGTCCGGGACTACGTGGGTCACGGCGTAGGCCGGCAGCTGCATGAGGAGCCGGAGGTACCGAATTACGGGGAGCCGGGGCATGGCCCCAGGCTGATCCCCGGAATGACCATCGCGGTGGAGCCCATGGTGAACATGGGCACCTACGAGGTCCGGGTCCTGAAGGACCACTGGACCACGGTCACCGCCGACGGCGCCCTCTCGGCACACTACGAAAATACTGTACTCATCACGGGCGGCGAGCCGGAAATACTCACCGTCACCGAGGGACTTTGATCTATGGACACATCCGACCAACCTGAGATAGGCATATCCGATCTGGTCCGGGCCACCGCCGGCCGGGACGCGGGGAAGCTCTTCTACGTCCTAAGAACGGACGAACACTTCCTCTACCTGGTCAATGGCCGGGATCGGACCCTGGAAAAGCCCAAGCGCAAAAAGCGCCGGCATGTTCAAAAAGTCCTTCGACCCGAGACCAGGATCGCCGGAAAGCTGCGAACCGGCGACAAGGTGTTAAACAGCGAATTACGAAGAGACCTGGCTTACCTGAGCCGGGAACTGCAAAGCAACGACCTGGGAGGTTTCTGACTTGGCAAAAGACGACGTAATTGAAATCGAGGGCATCGTGGTCGACGCCCTGCCCAATGCCATGTTCAACGTGGACATCGGGAACGGACACACCGTTCTGGCGCACATTTCCGGCAAGCTCAGGATGAACTTTATCAAGATCTTGCCCGGTGACAAAGTAACCCTGCAAATGTCTCCGTACGATCTGACCCACGGCCGGATCACCTGGAGAAGCAAGTAACAATTTAAGGTTCTCATATGGAGGTTAAACAGTATGAAAGTAAGACCGTCCGTTAAACCCATGTGCGAAAAATGCAAGATCATCAAGCGCAAGGGTCGCGTCATGGTAATTTGCGAAAACCCCAAGCACAAGCAGAGACAGGGCTGAGGAGGCGCGAAAGGATTATGGCACGTATTTCTGGTATTGACCTGCCCCGCGACAAGCGGATCGAGGTCGCACTGACTTATATCTACGGCATCGGACCCACCCGCGCCGCCCACATCCTCCAGGTCACGGAGATTGATCCCGACACCCGGGTAAAGAATCTGACCGAGGATCAGGAGGCCAAGCTCCGGGACGCCATCGAGCATCACTACACCATCGAGGGCGACCTGCGCCGGGAGACCGCGCTGAACATCAAGCGGCTCACCGAGATCGGCTGCTATCGGGGCATCCGGCACCGCCGGGGTCTGCCGGTCCACGGCCAGCGGACCAAGACCAACGCCCGGACCCGGAAGGGTCCCAAGAAGACCATCGCCAACAAGAAGAAGTAAGGAGGGATCAGTATGGCTGCTAAGAATACGAAGAAAGTCGTCAAGCGCCGCCGCGAGCGGAAAGTCGTGGAGAAGGGTGCGGCCCATATCCGTTCCTCCTTCAACAATACCATGGTCACCATCACCGACCTGGAGGGCAACGCCCTGAGCTGGGCCTCCTCCGGTGGACTGGGCTTCCGGGGCTCCCGGAAATCCACCCCCTTCGCCGCCCAGACCGCGGCGGAGACTGCCGCCAAGGCCGCCATGGAGTATGGCCTGAAGACTGTGGAAGTCTACGTCAAGGGCCCCGGCCAGGGCCGGGAAGCTGCCATCCGCGCCCTGCAGACCGCCGGTCTGGAGGTCGTCATGATTAAGGACGTCACCCCCATTGCCCACAATGGCTGCCGTCCCCCCAAGCGCCGCCGCGTCTGATTTTCAATAGGAGGAATTTTGCGTTATGGCTAAGAATATGCAGCCTGTGGTCAAGCGTTGCAGAACGCTGGGCGTTTCTCCCGCCGCCATGGGTTATACCCGCAGCTCCAACCGGAATCCCGGCGGCCAGCGTCGGGCGAAGAAGTCCGAATATGCCACCCAGCTCACCGAGAAGCAGAAGGTGAAATTCGTCTACGGCATCCAGGAAAAGCAGTTCCGCAACTACTATGACAAGGCCACCCGGGCCGAGGGCAACACCGGCGAGGTGCTGCTGAGCTTCGTAGAGCGCCGCCTGGACAACGTGGTCTATCGCCTGGGCTTCGGCAACACCCGCCGGCAGGCCCGGCAGCTGGTGAACCATGGCCACTTCACCGTCAACGGCAAGCGGGTCAACATCCCCAGCTTCCTGGTGAAGGACGGGGACGTGGTGGCTGTGTGCGAGAAGAGCGCTTCCAACGCCTTCTTTAAGAAGCTCAAGGAGGACGACGCCTTCGTGGCCGCCCCCAAGTGGCTTGACCGTGATAAAAATACCCTCACTGGGAAGGTCATCGCAATGCCGACCAAGGCGGACATCGACTTCGAGATCGCCGAGCATCTGATCGTCGAGCTGTACTCCAAGTAATCGGCCTTCCACTGTCCGTGTTCGTATCAGCGGCCAGTATGGCCGCGCTTGAGAAGGAGGGTTATGATTCATGGTAGAAATTGAAAAGCCCCGCATCAACTGCTTGGACAATGTAGACGATCCGTCCTACGGCAAGTACGTTGTGGAGCCGTTGGAGCGGGGCTACGGAATGACTTTGGGCAACTCCCTGCGCCGCATTCTGCTGTCCAGTCTGCCGGGATATGCCGCCACCGCCATCAAGATCGCGGGGGTGCAGCATGAGTTTTCCACCATCCCAGGGGTGAAGGAGGACGTCACCGAAATCGTCCTCAACGTGAAGCGGATGATCGTCAAGCTCCACAGCCAGGGTCCCAAGACCGTGTATCTGGATACGGTGGGCCCCTGCAGCGTGACCGCCGGCGATATCAAGGTGGACAGCGACGTGGAGATCCTCAATCCGGAGCTTCGGCTGTGCACCTTGGGCCCGGACGCTTCGCTGAATATGGAGATCACCCTTTCTCAGGGCCGGGGCTATGTCCCCGCGGAGCAGAACAAGACGCCCCAGACGCCCATCGGCGTGATCCCCGTGGATTCCATCTACTCCCCGGTGAAGAAGGTGAACTACACCGTGGAGCCCACCCGGGTAGGGGATCGGACCGATTACGATAAGCTGACCCTGGAGGTCTGGACCGACGCCACCATCACCGCCAAGGACGCGGTCTCTCTGGGGGCCCGGATCCTGTCCGACCATCTGACGGTGTTCACCAACCTGTCTGACAATGTCAGCACCGGTTCGACGGTGGTGGAGAAGACCTCCGACCGGCCGGATACCAAGCTGTCCATGACCATTGACGAGCTGGACCTGTCCGTGCGCAGCTTCAACTGCCTGAAGCGGGCCAACATCAACACCGTGGCCGACCTGATCAACAAGACCGGGGAGGACATGATGAAGGTTCGGAATATGGGCAAGAAGTCCCTGGACGAGGTCCAGAAGAAGCTGGAAATGATGGGCCTGTCCCTGGCCAGCGAGGACAGCAGCGGAAACAATTAAAGTCTCAACCTTGTATAAAGGAGGAAATGTTCATGTTCGGCACTCGTAAGCTGGGGAAGACCAGCGAACAGAGGAGGGCCCTGCTCCGGCAGCAGGTGACGGATCTGCTGGAAGGCGGCAAGCTGGAAACCACCTTCTACCGCGCCAAAGAGGTGCAGCCCGTGGCGGAGAAGATGATCTCCCTGGGCAAGAAGGGCGACCTGGCCGCTTACCGCAGGGCTATGGCCTATATGACCAAAGAGGATACCGTCCACAAGCTGTTTAATGAGATCGCCCCCAAGTACGCCGACCGGAACGGCGGCTATACCCGGGTGACCCGCACCGGTCCCCGCCGTGGGGACGCCGCCGAGATGGCGGTCATCGAGCTGGTGTAACGGCCCGCCCCAAGGGGCACGGCGCCGGAACGGCAACAAGAGTACAAAAAGGCTTCGGCGTAACGCGCCGGAGCCTTTTCCGTATGCTCCGGCCCTGCCCGGCGGCGAGGATTTGGGCAACTTTTATGGCTGTCCACGGGATGGTTCTGTTTTTAAAAAATTGTCCGTGGACCGCGAACAGCGAGAGAAAACCGTGAATTTATGAATAAAAGTTAGGATAACAGTTGCATTTCCATGGGGGACATGGTATAATACTACAACTATTTATGCGGAGGTGAGCGCATATGGAAGACAAGATTCTTGTACTAAAGGACATCAAGAAGTACTATACCGGCGCACAGGCGGTGGTCATGGGCCTAGCCGGTGTGGATCTGAGCTTCTCCCGGGGGGAATTTGTGGCCATTACCGGCGAAAGCGGCAGCGGCAAGTCCACCCTGGCCCATGTCCTGGGGGGCATTCTGCCCTATGAGAACGGCGAGATGTACTTCCGCGGCAGCCCCACCTCTCATTTTGACTCCCTGGATTGGGAGCGCTACCGCCGGGACAATATCAGCTTCATTTCCCAGAACTATGGGATCCTCCCCGGCGCCACGGTGCAGAAGAACGTGGTCAGCGCCCTGCTGCTCTCCGGCATGGGGAAGCGGGAGGCCAAAGGGGCGGCGGAAAAGATCCTCCGGCAGGTGGAGCTGTGGGAGCTGCGCCGCCGCCGGGCGGCGAAGCTGTCCAGCGGCCAAAAGCAGCGGCTCAGCATCGCCCGGGCCCTGGCAAAGCCCGCCCCCATTTTGATTGCCGACGAGCCCACCGGCAACCTGGACGCGGAAAACAGCGCGAAGGTCATCGAACTGCTGGCCCAGGCGGCCAAGGACCGACTGGTGATTCTGGTGACCCACGAATTTCCCGAGGCGGAGGACCTGGCCACCCGGCACATCGTCCTGCGGGACGGGCTGGTGGTGACAGACACCCCCCTCCGCCCGGCCAACGAGCCCGGCGCCATCCGCGCGCCCCAGCGGAAGAAACGATCTATGAGCCTGTACGTGGCGGGGCTGCAGACTGGCAGCCGGCCCATTTGGGCCGCCACCGTGGCGGCGTTTTTCGCCCTGACGGCCTTTGCCGTGTTCGCCTTCCTGGGGGTGTTCATTATCAATCTGGACGACACCTCCACCTACCGCTACGATTCCTCCGCCTTCCCCAACGGAAGCAAGACCCGGATCGTTGTGGGCACCCTGGACGGGTCCCCCATGACCCAGGAGGACTACGACGCCCTGCTGGCGGTGAAGGAGATCTCCAGCCTGGAGCCCAACGGCTACGTTACCGATGTCCAGTATGCCTATCGGGAAGGCATCGACTATCAAGTGTCCGTCAACCATGAGCAGGCCGGCCCGTGGGGGGAGCAGCACTACGTTACCTCGCACGCTACGGTCAACGATAGCGCCCCGTATGCCCAGACGATCCCGCTGCTGCCCAATGGCCGGGAATTTCTGGCGGCGGGCAGGCTGCCGGAAAACTTTTACGAGGTGGTAGCCGGGCCGGGCGGGCCCAGCATTGGCCAGACCATCCATGTGGGCTTTTATGCCCCGGCCAAGTGGTCGCGGGACAATGTCATTTGGCTGGATTTCCGGGTGGTGGGCGCTACCGGCTGGGGCAAGGGCGTGTATTTCCACGAGTCCGTAGGTCGGTTCCTGATGAGCGCCATGCAGGTGACTCAGACCACCCACTGCTATCTGCCCCAGGACCCGGAGGCGGCGGAGCCGCTGGAGAAGGGCACCTTCCTTTGCAGTGACGCGGAGATGGAAAACCTGAACCGGGTCTCCGAGGTGACGCTGACCCTTCCGGTCACCGACCCGGCGCTTCTGGCCCAGGGCACCACGGAGCTGACCTTGGTGGCGAAGGACAGGTCCAGCCCCCTGCGGGAAACCAGTCTCCACGGCCTTTCCAACAACCGGCTGCTGATGGTCGATGCGGAGAGCTTTGAGGCCCTAACCGGCGGCCTTGCCAGCGAGCAGGTGAGCCTGACCATTTCCGACTACGCCTATACGGATCGGATCCTGGAGCGGATCCAGTCCATGGGCTATATCGCCACCTCCCCCTACCGGCTGGGCGCCACCAAGCAGGTGCCGGAGCTGGCGGCGGAGCGGATGCAGACCCTCCAGATCTGCCTGACGGCCCTGATCGCCGTGGTGGCGCTGCAAATCGTGCTGCTCCGGGCGCTGTTCTCGGTGCAGACGGAGAGCTTCCGAACCTTAAGCAACATCGGCCTGACCAGCCGGACCGCCCGGGCCTCGGTGCTGTGGCAGATGATGCTCTTCACCCTGCTGGGGCAGCTGGTGGGCGGCGCGGCGGTCTGGATGTGCGGCTGCAACGGGGTGAAGCGCATTGAGCAGATGCTCCGCTACCTGCCGCCGGTCTATGTGCTGGTCCTCTCCGGGGTCCACCTGGCGGCCTCGCTGCTCTCGGCGTTGTTAGTGATCCGGAGCATGGAAAAGCAGGTCTATCCCCTTGCCGGGAAGAATCGGGACCTGAATTTGGAGGAAGGAAAGGAGGAGAACCGATGATTCGGGTACAAAATCTGAACAAGACCTATGGCCGGCGGCGGCATGACGGGGAAAACCGGGTGCTGAAGGACGTCTCCTTCTCTCTGCCCAGCAAGGGCTTTGTGTGCATTCTGGGCCCCTCGGGCTGCGGCAAAACCAGCCTGCTCAACGCCGTGGGGGGCCTGGACCGGTTTGACAGCGGCAGCCTTTCCACGGAGAACGTGAAGGTCCAGCGCTACGGCACCCGGGCCTATGAAATGGAGCGGGACCGGAATTTCGGCTATATTTTTCAGAATTACTACCTTTTGGAAAACCACAGCGCCGCCTATAACGTCTACCTGGGCCTTCACAGCCTCCGGCTCTCCCATGCCGAGAAGCTCCAGCGGGTCCGGCAGGCCCTGGCGGCGGTGGACATGGAGCGGTTTATCCACCGGACGGTGGGGGAGCTTTCCGGCGGTCAGCAGCAGCGGGTGGCCATCGCCCGGGCCCTGGCCCGGCGGCCCCGGGTGATCTTTGCCGACGAGCCCACCGGCAATCTGGATGAGGCCAACACCCGGAATATCTGCACCCTGCTCCGCCAGGCGTCCAAAGAGAGCCTGGTGATCATGGTGACCCATGAGGAGCGGATCGCCCGGTTTTTTGCCGACCGGATCATCACCCTGCGGGACGGCAAGATCGCGTCCGACGATCAAAGCTGGGAGCGGGAGATTCTGGAGATCGACCACGACCAGGCGGTGTACACCAAGGGCCTGGACGACGCCCGGGCGGTGGAGGGCTGCGTGAAGCTGCGGCTGCTCCAGGAGCCGGGGGCGGACCCGGCGGACGTGACCGTGGCGGTGCTGAAGGACCGGATCGTCATCAAGCTGGCGGACAGCCGCAATATCCAGCTGGGCGGGCCGGAGGAGGTGCCCAAGATCATCAAGGGTGGTGCCCCGGTGCTGACGCTGGAGGAGGTGGACCGGCAGAACCAGTCCCAGACGGCGCTGTTCCGAGACAAGCCGGCGCCGCCTGCCCCACCGGGGAAGGGCGTCACCCTGCCCATGATGTTCCGGGAGGCCCGGGCCCTGAAAAAGGGCAAGGGAATGCGCCGGATGGGCATCAAGCTGTTTCTGGTGGTACTCACCGCCCTGACCCTGTGGATGACGGGGGACTACCTGGCGCTGTCCAAGGTCAATCCCGAGGATTTCATCACCACCGATTCCCATGTGCTGCGGCTGACCCTGGCCCAGGGCAAGAACCTGGACGCGGAAGACTATGACCCGGACGATCCGGAAAGTACAGTCACGCAGATGAACCGCACGCCTGACGAGATCCGCCAGCAGTATCTGGAGGACCTGAGAAATACGGATCTGGACCTGCTCTTCCTGCCCAGCGTGCCGGAGCCGCCCACCATCGGCGTGCGCACGTTTTTCCAGCTGGAGAGGAGTACCATCCATGTGCCGGAGTTTTCCTACGTCTACCTGGACCGGTTGGACCCGAACACCCTGATCTATGGCCGGATGCCCCAGAACCGGGAGGAGATCGTGGTGGACCGGCTGGTGCTGGAAGCCATTCTCAAAAGCGACGGCCTGGTGCAGAACTACCTGACCGATGTGTCCTACTTTCTGGACAATCAGTTTGCCTACCCGAAGCGGAACTTTTACGCCACCATCGTGGGCATTTGCGACAGCGGCGAGCGGTCGGTCTACATGGGCATGTCGGCCATGGCGTCGATTTGCGCCAGCGGGGGCAATGTGATCACGCTTTCGGAATTTCAGGCCCAGTACCCGGGAAAATATGAAGATCTCACGCTGGAGGAGGACGAGTGCTTTGTCAATCTGCCCAGCGCCGGAAGAATCTACAGAAATCACAAGGGGCGGACCTACAGCTTCGGCAACAATAAATTCGAGATCAAGGATTTGGTAGAGGAGGAGGGACTCAGCGCCTTCCTGGTGATCCCGGACAGCCGGGCGGAAACCATGGTCTACAACAGCGCGCAGATCAATTCCAAGTCCCAGGTCCAGATTTACTGCGCCGATAAGCAGGCGGTGCGGGCCCACCTGGCCCAGAAAACCCCCGATCAGGAGGCGGGATATCTGACCGTGTCGGTCCATGACGTGTACCAGGAGCAGATGGACGCCTACACCCAGGCCGCCCAGCTCCGGGCAGACGCCCGGACCATCGTCACCTTCACCGTGATCGCGCTGTGCCTGGTGATGCTCTACCTGCTGTGCCGGACCCAGGCCCAGAGCCGGCTGGAGCTGCTGGCGGTGTACCGGCTGCTGGGGATCCCCCGGCGGAAGCTCCATGGCATTTTCCTCATGGAGTCGCTGTTCGCGGCGCTGGAAACGGTGCTTCCCACGGCTGTGGCGCTGTGCGCGGGGGTGACCCTGGCCAATGGAACCAAGGAGCTGGCCCTGCCCATCGAGCTGCCCTGGCAGGCGACGCTGGCGGTAGGACTGGCCATCTGCGGGTACTATCTCTTGGTGACGGTGCTGCCGCTGGTCCGGCTGCTGTGGATGCCCCCTGCCCAGCTGGCCGCGAAATATGATATTTAAAATCCGCATAAATCCATCCCTCCGGGAAATCCTAACACCCGGAGGGATGAATCATGACGGAAAAGCAATACGGAAAGCTGGTCCAGGAGGCGTCTCCCAAGTCCCCGATCTGGAAGAACTGCCTCAACGCCTTCTGGATCGGCGGGCTGATCTGCGTCCTGGGGCAGCTGCTGATGACCTTTTACGACGGCCTGGGTCTGGATAAAACCGACGCGGGAACCGCCGTGTCCATGACGCTGGTGGCGCTGTCGGCCCTGTTTACCGGCCTGAGTCTCTATGACGATTTGGCGAAGGTGGCGGGGGCGGGCACCCTGGTGCCCATCACCGGCTTTGCCAATTCCGTGGCGGCCCCGGCGGTGGAGTTTAAGACCGAGGGCTTTGTGCTGGGGGTGGCGGCGAAGATGTTCACCATCGCCGGCCCGGTGATCGTCTATGGGCTCTGCGCCAGCGTGCTGTACGGGGTGGTCTACTGGCTCTACCTGCTTCTGAAATGACATAAAAAAACGCCGGCGCCCTCCACGGGGGCGCCGGCGCGGGTATTGCCTCAATAGAGTATCCCGGTTTTTTGTTCGCATTTTCTTCTCAAATTATATAATGTCTCAAAAACAGAAAAAAACCGAAAAGCCTTGGAATCCCAAGGCTTTTCGGCCTTCATAGACTGGTGACCCGTACGGGAATCGAACCCATGTTACCGCCGTGAAAGGGCGGTGTCTTAACCGCTTGACCAACGGGCCTGGTAGCGGCAATCTGATTCGAACAGATGACATACCGGGTATGAACCGGCTACTCTACCAACTGAGTTATGCCGCCATGTGGTCTCGGGGATAAGACACCGCCGAAACAGCTTCCTTATTATAGCCAAGAAAGCAGGGTTTGTCAAGGGAAATCCGGGAATTTTTCCAGGGATTTTTGGCAAGAATGTTTTTTGAGGTGAAAGAAATGAAATTCTTGGAAAAAGCCGGCCTTTTTGTGCTGGGCGGCGCGGGCTATGTGCTGCTGGAGCTGCTTTGGCGGGGATGGAGCCACGTCAGCATGTTTTTCGCCGGGGGGAGCTGCTTTCTGATCCTGGGGCGGCTGGACCGGGTCCGCCTGCCCCTGCCCGCCCGGTGGGCGGCGGGGGCCGGGGCGGTGACGGGGGTGGAGCTGGTCACCGGCCTGTTGGTGAATCGGGACTACGGCGTTTGGGACTACCGGGGCCTGCCGCTGAACTTTATGGGGCAGATCTGCCTGCCCTTTACCCTGCTGTGGCTGCCGGTCAGCGCCGCCGCCATGTATCTGTACCGGCGGGCACAGGCGGTTCCCGCCCTGCTCCGCCGGAACGGCGAGGGGCGCCGGTAACGCTACTTTGCCGTGCGGAAGCGGTACAGATCCCCCGCGGGGATGTACCACACCGGCACCCGGTCCCCAACGAGACCCGAGATCCACTCCTGGGCGTACTTCATCCCCAGCTCCTCCCAATTCAGATGCCCCAGGTTGATCATGGCCTTGGGCCGGCCCTGCTGGGCCGCGTCCCGGAGATAGGACAGTACCGTCCAGTCGATGACCTCCCCGGGCAGGATCACGTCCGCCCACTCCTCCAACGTGCGGATGATCTCGGCGCCGTACTCCATTTCCGTTCCGTCGGTCCGCCGGGCCCCGGCGAAGGCGGTGTGCAGATGCCCCACCAGGGCCACCCGGCGCACCTTCTGGGCCGGGTCTCCGATGTAACGGACGCCGTTCAGGCCGATGGCCCGGATCAAACGCTCCATCAGCTCCCCCAGGGAGACCTCCGGAATGGTGATTAGATAGTGCCGGTAGGGGCCGTGGTTCTCCACGGTGTACAGCCCCTGCCAGCCCAGGTGCCGGAGGACCCCGGTGAAGATGCTGTCCGGCTGGTGGGCGTGCATATGGTCGTGATCCCGCCACACGGAGACGCCGAGTTGGGTCAGCAGCGCCGCCTTTTCCTGGAAGACCTGGTTGGGGAAGTCCTCCTGCCAACCGGCGGGATCCCGGGAGGTGTAAAAGGTAGGCTCGTGGACCACCAGCAAATTGGCCCCCAGCAGGCCTGCCTGGCGGATCACGTCCATGGTGGCCACCATGGCGGCAGTCACCCCGGTGCAGAGGCCCTGCCCGTCCCCCCATTTCCAGCCGTCGCAGCCCCGATAATCGGGGATCGCCGGGTGATAGGCCAGAATGCGGTCCACTACTTCCTGCCTTGTCATGGCGCGTCCTTCCTTTCTGTGTAAAAAGCCGCCGCCCAGGGCTGCCGGGCGGCGGTTGAATGTTGGCTCTTATTCACCCTGGGCAGGATCGGTGGTCTCCGGCGGGACGATCCGCTTGGCGACGACCACAAACCGGCCGTTGTTCAGGGTGTATTCGCAGGTGGACAGGGTAATCAGCTTGTCCCCGTACTGGGCGGTGACGCCGGTATCGTAGAACTGCCGGTCCTTGATCGCCTGGATAAAGTCGTTGAACTCCGACTCGCTGGCTGCGTTCACGAACTTGTGGTAGGGATAGCCGCCCTCGGAGGTGTACCCGGAGGTCTTGAACACGGCGATGATCTGGTACTCATACTTTTCCGTCAGGGTCTCAAAGGTGAAGGTGGGATGGGCCTTGTAGAAATCCTCGTTTTCATATTGCAGAAGCCCGGCGAACATGGAGCCGTCCTTCATATTGTGGCCGTAGATGGTTATATTGTCGGAGGGCGTCACAAGGTCGCAGTCCTCCTTCGCGTAGAGGCAGCCGTGGGTGGAGTACTCTTTATAAAAATCCTTTTGCAGATAGTAGTCCTTGGAATCCGGGTGCTGCATCACGGGGTAGTCCATCTGGAGTACGCCGGGGGCGGAAATGTAGCCCACGATGTCCGTATTCAGCCGGTACAGCTCCGCCATGGACTGCCAAATGAGCCGATCCTCTTTGGTGATGGGGTCCTCGATGGTGATGAGCTCATCTACGAAGGGAGGTTCCGTGGCCTCGGTGGATTCGGTGGATTCGGTGGCGTCCGGATCGGTGGGGTCAGTACCGTTGGAGGCGCCAGTGCCGGAGGGGGTGACATTGGGCTGATGGTGCAAGTTTTCAAGGTCAACAAATTGAGCGGCGCTATGGACAGACTGGTAGACATAATCCACAAGGAAATAGCCGCTGACCAGGAAGACGCAGCAGAACACAATCAACAGCAGAATGCTCAAGGAACGCTTCATTTCAATTTTCCTCCCTTTACAGGTTTCGCGAAAACCTTATACAGTATAGCACAGGTTTTGACGGATTTCAAGTCGGATTTCTATAGTTTTCATATTGTTAAAAAAGAAGTACCCGGCACCGTTGACCAGACGGTGCCGGGTATTCAGAGAGAAAAAAGAGAGGTAATAAAAATGAAAACACTTCAAACACATCACAGAGCATTTGCCTTTGTATGCCTATAGTATAACCTGGGAGTATTAAAGAAGTAAGCGTATTTTTATTAAGAAAATGTGAAGCGCGGAAAAATACGTCACTCAAATTTGTGCATATTGCCCCGGAGCGAGGGAAGGCCCAACGCATTTTATCCAAAAAAACGGACTTTTCCCAGGAAAATTTGGCGTTTTCCCCCTCTTTTCAGGGCCAAAAAATTTGTGTATAATAGCTGCAAACTGCCGTGACCCATTTGTTTTCAACTTCCAGACCCAAAAGGAGCCCGCTATGACCGCGAAAGACTATCGAACCAAATCGCCCCTGCTGATTTTCCTGGGGTATTTCCGCCGGCACCTGCCGCTGTTCCTCCTGGACATCTCCTGCGCCTGCCTGATTGCCGGGGTGGACCTGGCCTTCCCCCTGATCACCCGCATGGCGCTCTATGAGCTGCTGCCCAACTCGCTGTACCGGGCCTTCTTCACCGTCATGGTCGCCGCCGGGCTGTGCTATCTGCTCCGGGCGGGGCTGTACTACATCGTGTGCTACTATGGCCACACCTTCGGCATCCGGGTGGAGGCGGACATCCGGGCGGACCTGTTCCGGCATATGCAGGAGCTGAGCTTCGACTTCTACGACAAAAACCGCACCGGTCAGCTGATGAGCCGCCTCACCGCCGACCTGTTCGACCTGACGGAGCTGGCCCACCACGGCCCGGAGGACCTGCTGACCTCGGTGGTCACCATTTTGGGGGCCCTGGTGGTGCTGTCCACCATTCAGTGGCGGCTGGCGCTGATCGTGGCGGCGCTGATCCCCATTTTTGTGGCGGTGGTGGCCTTCATGCGGAAGGATATGCGCGCCGCCTCCGCCGCCGTGAAGCAGAAGACCGGCCACATCAACGCCGAGATCGAGTCCAGCCTCTCCGGCATCCGCACCGCCAAGGCCTTCGCCAACGAGCCGGTGGAGGCCGCTCGGTTCGCCGCCGCCAATGAGCAGTTCAAGACCTCCAAGCGGGGTTTTCACCGGGCCATGGGCCGGTTCAACTGCGCCATGGAGTTTTTCCTGTCCATTTTGAACGTGGCGGTCATCGGCTACGGCGGCTATCTCATCATGGCCGGCCGGATGGACTACCGGGATCTGCTGACCTTCAGCTTGTACATCGCCACCTTCGTCTCCCCCATGCGGAAGCTGGCGAATTTTTCCGAAATGTTCGCCAACGGCTTCGCCGGGCTCCACCGGTTCGTGGAGGTGATGGGCACCGAGCCCACCTTGAAGGACGCCCCCGACGCTCAGCCGCTGACCCATGTCCGGGGCCGGGTGACGGTCAAGGACGTCCACTTCACCTACGACGGGGAGAACGAAGTGCTCCGGGGCGTGAGCCTGGACGTGGCCCCGGGGGAGACGGTGGGGGTGGTGGGCCCTTCCGGCGGGGGCAAGACCACCCTTTGCCAGCTGATCCCCCGGTTTTACGACATGACCGCCGGCAGCATTTCCATCGATGGGGTGGACGTGCGGCAGGTCACCCAGCAGTCCCTCCATGAGCAGATCGGCATCGTGCAGCAGGACGTGTTCCTATTTGCAGACACCATTTTCGAGAATATCCGCTACGGCAAGCCCGGCGCCACCCGGGAAGAGGTGGAGGAGGCCGCCAAAAGGGCCATGCTCTACGACGACATCCTGGCCATGCCCCAGGGCTTTGAGACCTACGTGGGGGAGCGGGGGACCCTGCTCTCCGGCGGGCAGAAGCAGCGGGTGGCCATTGCCCGGATCTTCCTGAAAAACCCGCCCATTTTGATCCTGGACGAGGCCACCTCCGCCCTGGACTCGGTGACGGAGGCGGAGATCCAGAACTCCTTTGACGAGCTGGCCAAGGGCCGCACCACCCTGATCATCGCCCACCGGCTCTCCACGGTGCGGGGGGCGGACCGGATCGTGGCCATTTCCGACGGTCTGATCACCGAAACCGGCACCCACGAGGCGCTGCTGGCCAAGGGCGGGATCTACGCCCGGCTGTACCGCACCCAGAACGCCCTGGCCCTGGAGGCGGGCTGATGGAGCCAATCTACTTAGACGATGGGCTGGTGGTGGCGGAAAAGCCGGTGGGCCTGGATTCGGAGCGGGAATTTCCCCAGGCCTTGGAAGAACAAATCGGCGGAAAGCTGTACCCGGTCCACCGGCTGGACAAAAATGTATCAGGGCTGATGGTCTACGCCCGCGCGCCCCAGGCGGCGGCGGAGCTCTCCCGGCAGATCCGGGAGGGCGGGTTCCAAAAGGAATACGTGGCCCTGGTCCACGGAACGCCCCCGGCGGAGGGCGCCTGGACGGACCTGCTGTTCCGGGACAGCCGGGCAAACAAGGTCTACATGGTGAAACGGATGCGCAAGGGCGTGCGGGAGGCCCGGCTGACCTTTACCCGCCTCCGGGCGGGGGAGCGGAGCCTGGTGTGGATCCGGCTGGAGACCGGGCGGAGCCATCAGATTCGGGTCCAGTTCGCCAGCCGAGGCTATCCTCTGGCGGGGGACCGGCGCTACGGCGGGGTAGATGAATACGGCAGCCCCATGCTCTACTGCTGCCGCCTGGCCTTTTCCCATGGGGGAAGGCCCATGGTTTTTGAAAAGCTGCCCAGCTGGGCGGAATAAAATCAGGCGTACACCGCTGTGTACGCCTGGTTTTTTATTTTTCCTCCGGCGGGGGGAGCTGGAGGCCCGTGAGCTTTACGGTGAGCAGCTTATACAGCACCGAGCTGACGGCGCTGTGGAGCACCAGACTGGCGCAGCCCTGGTCGCCTTCCCGGTCCAGCACTTGGGCGGCCACGGCGTTGACCTGGTCGATGAAGACCATCGCCGTGTCCCGCATTCTGGCGCGGAAATCGTTGTAGACCTGCCGGACCCCCTCCTCGTCCAGGTTGTTGGGGAGGATCTTTTGGATCTCCGTCAGGGTCAGGCTCTGCTTCAGGGCGCAGATCATGATGGCGTAGGCCAGGTGGCTCCGGTCGTACCGCTTCCGAACGGGGGCGGGCATGACCTTGAGGCGGACGTAGTTGTTGATGATGCTGGTGGTGATGATGGGATTCTTCTCATCGTGGGGAATGAGGTCCAAATACTTTCCCACCAGGGCCACGATCTGGTCCACATACAGCGGCATATCGGGCAGTTCCTCCCAGGCGGGGAGGAAATAGTTCTCCATATATTTCTGCCAACGGGCCAGCTTCTTAAAAAACATCTCCCGATCGTAGGCCATCCGGTCCGCCTCCTTGTCTAAATAACAACGTAATTATAGCAGTTTTTGGGGAAGAATGCAAGTATCTTGTAAAAAATATTCCAATATTTATTTTTAAAAATTACTTTACTTTGCGGGGAAAATCGTGTATAATAATATTATCTATTAGAAAGAAGGGGATCATTCCGTGTCCTATTGTATTTTTACGGACAGTAAT
>CANRQC010000013.1 GCA_947632695.1 uncultured Oscillospiraceae bacterium
GAGCGGTTCTACAATCATCTCAGCTTCTACTCATACGAAGACTTGAAGATTCAAATGAAGCGGTACTTACGTCGGTCGAACCGCATTCCCATGTCGGTACTGGGATGGAAGACGCCGATCCAGAAACGGCAGGAGCTGGAGGCCGCCCGGATTTGCTGACTTCGGTCGGGCTCCGCCCTCCCTTCGTCAGCAAATCCGCTCCCTAGAAACGAAAATTCTTTCGCTTTTTTTCAGTCTCACATCATTGACAAATGAACACCTGGAAGGAAAAAGTATATTTGTACGCCCTTCCGCAGGGGCCGAAGCGCTTTATCAAGGCGCAGAACAAACGCAAGCATAAAAAGCCTTATCCAGTAAATGGGGCCTTCCTAGGAGCCGGTATAAACAAAATCATCGACTGTGGGAAGTTGAAGATAAAAGTGATCAAATGGAAAACCGCCATTCTATTGACAAATCCGCTGCTGTTGCAGACCAGACGGCACCGCTCAGTCTCGAACCAAAGTCGATCCAGAAACCCAGGCTTTGTATTGGCATTTTTCTGCCATCAACTCGCTGTAAGAGCCGCACGTTGGCCCAGATCCGGCCCATTTTTTAAAGCGAACAGGCTTGGGCAAGTGGACAGTTATTGACAACAACAGATTTTGAGAGCTTAAAGTCCTCATGACAGCCTATAGGCCGTACAAAAACCCGGGGGCGGCTGCTACAGCCGTCCCCCGGGGATGTTATATGCTTCTGCCAGTTGCAATCCCCACACTTATGTAGGTTTGCGGATCATCTTGTATGCTTTTGCCCCTCTGGTTATTCAATAATCTGCCCTTCCGCGGAAATTGTCACAACGCTCCACGGGATAAACTTTCCGCTGGCCCTAAGCGCCTGCTTTACCGCGTTTTCGATGCCGCCGCAGCAGGGCACCTCCATTCGGACGACGGTCACGCTCTTGATATTGTTCCCGACGATGATCCGCGTCAATTTCTCGGTGTAGTCCACCATATCCAGTTTCGGGCAGCCGATCAGGGTGATCCTGTTTTTAATGAAATCATTGTGGAAGTTCCCGTAGGCGTAAGCGGTGCAATCGGCGGCGACCAGCAGATTCGCGCCGTCAAAATAGGGTGCGTTTTCGGGAACCAGCTTGATCTGTACCGGCCACTGGGAAAGGCGGCTGTGAACTGTTCCATTTTCAGCCTGCGGCTCTTCATGATGAATTGCTTTTGAAGCGGTACCGGGGCAGCCGCAGGGGAGTATTTCCCCGCTTTTCTTCTGCTTTGCCGCCTTTACCGCGGCTTCGTTGTATGCCGGCGCTTTCGGTTCCTCAAAAGTAATCGCGCCTGTCGGGCAGGCGGGCAGACAGTCGCCGAGACCGTCGCAGTAGTCCTCTCGGAGCAGTTTCGCCTTGCCGTCAATGATCCCGATCGCGCCCTCGTGGCAGGCGTCCGCGCAGATCCCGCAGCCATTGCACTTTTCCTCGTCAATTTTAATGATTTTACGAAGCATCCTATGTTCCTCCTTTTCTGAAACGCTTTGGCATCTCTTGACTTTCCGATTTCATTATAGTACCATGAAGGTAACAAGTCTGTTGTTTTTCCAACGGAAAAGGGGGGCTTTTATGAAAAAGTATGTTCCTCTTCTGAAAAGAACGAAGTTGTTCTCCGGTGCAGGCGATGACGACATTCTCTCCATGCTGAATTGCCTGAACGCTACCGTCCGCGCGTATAACAAGGGGGAATACGCGTTCCGACAGGGCGGGTACATTCGCGATCTGATGATCCTTGCGGAGGGTAGACTCCACATTCAAAAAGAGGATTATTGGGGCAATCTGAATATTCTGAACGAGATTCGCCCGGGGGAGATGTTTGGAGAGGCCTATATCGTGCCGAACAGCGGAGCCCTTATGAACGACGTCATCGCTACGGAAGCGAGTACGGTTCTCTTCTTCGATATAGACCGGATTCTGACGGCCTGCCCCTCTGCCTGCCCCTTTCACACCCAGCTTCTAAAGAATATGTTTTACACGATTTCGGAGAAAAACAAAGGCCTTGTTCAGAAACTCAGCTACATGTCGGCGCGCTCCACAAGAGAAAAACTGCTGTCCTACCTTTCCGACGAAGCGAAGCGGCAAAACAGCAGTTCTTTTTCCATTCCCTTTAACCGGCAGCAGCTTGCGGATTTTCTTTCGGTAGATCGAAGCGCCATGTCGGGCGAACTATGCAAGCTGCGGGACGAGGGGTTGCTGGGTTTTCATAAGAGCGAATTTACATTATATGAAGTATAAGAACCGGGCGTCACAATGCGTGGCGGCAGAAAGGATCAACAAAATTTGCCAAATATGTTTAAGGCTTATATGGTAAATAGACAATCGAGTTATCAATAAAGCCACCCTTTAAAATTTCAACATCTGTTATTCTCCCGCCTGTGGGCAAAACAAACGATGAAACTTTACAACTTTCTTTGCTTTGACCGGATACACCAATAGCGATAACATCATATTTATTGTTCAGGAATGCCGATACCATAACGCACCGTTGATGGCATAAGCTTCCGCATACTTGGATTTCTCCAGTCGTCGGAGAAATTCTTCTTGGCAGAAAAGCTGCAAACACAGCTGATAGCTTCTGCCGCTTTCCTTCGCTTTGTTTTTCAAACGCGCCAGCACAGACGCGGCAAGATCAGCCACTCAGCAGCACCTCCATCACATTCATCACCTTTGTGTATAGCTTCATTTTTTTTGCATACACGGACAAATTGGCGAGATTTTTCTGGCCATCCGCGACATAAGCATTCAACGCCTTGTTGAAGGTTTCATTGTCGAGCTTTGTCCGGTATTTGAAGCAGTCGCAAACGGTGCGTTCCCGATCATACACAGGGAGCATTACACCGTTGAAGCTTTCAATGGTCTTCCCGATTGGGAAATACTCTTTTTGAATATAATAGGCTCTGACCGGAAATTCCCCGATATTTCCGACTGCCCTGGATGCCGTTCTCGGCACTGCAACAGACCAGGCACGGGGCGCAAAATCGCTGTATCCGTAATGAAACAGCGCAGACTCCACACAAACGATTCCCTGCGGCAGCAGCTCGCGGAGCAACTGTTCCTCTGTTATTTGATCGTTGCCCGGCAATTGGTACACCCCACGCCGAATACGTTCGAGAAAACCTTCCTTGCACAGCGTCGCCACATCATATTTTTTTATGCCTGCCGCAACAAAGTCGGCGGTTTTCGCAATTCCTCCGTTGCCCTTGAGTACATTTTGCGCAATCTCCTTTTGATTCAAATGAACACCAACTTTCCGCATACTACTTTACATTTTTGCATGCACTTATTGTAGCACAGGAAAGCTCCTCTTGCAATAGCTAAATGCAGACAATTTCTGATTTTTGCGTGCTAATAATTGCATCTTGCATTTTACAAAGACGAATGGGCGTATAATAATATTGCCGACATCGCTCTGAGGAATTATTTGCTGGGGTTCCGAAATTGTGACAGCAGTTATGCCATCGAAAATGTCGTCTATTTTGAACTGCTCCGGAGAGGATACGACGTCGCGATCGGCAAGATCGACAACATGGAGGTGGACTTCATTGCGACTACCGCCGACGAGCGGAAATATATTCAGGTGACGGAATCCATGAACCGTGAGGAGGCCCGAAAACGGGAGTTAGCCCCTCTGTGAAAAATACGGGACAACTATGAAAAGATCGTGCTGTCCCTTGAACCGGGTCTGGATCGCTCATACGAAGGGATCAAGTCGGAAAATCTTATGGAATGGCTGCTTGCGGACTAAGGCTTCGGACAGCCTCCGGGCGATACACCCCCCTGGGGCGGGCGCTAAGGCCGGGCCCAGGGGGGTTCTATGTACTATATCCATCCCATTCGCTTGGCCAAATCCAGCGTAGCGAAGGTGAAACGCTGGCACGGCGTCAATGTTTTCCGTAATGGCTCTTCCTGCCGGATGCTTTTCTGTTTCGCGTTTTTGAAAAATTCTTGATTTAGCGAAATAGATCATGGTACAATATTTGCGAGGGTGCGCCAGTTCGGTGCGGGTAATATAGCTCGGTGAAAGCCTGGACCCGGTAAAGTGTAGCGAGCAGCCGGTACTCAGCCTTGGAGCCGGAGCCAAAGCTGTTTGAGCGGGCAAAACGCAGCTGTCGATTAGACAGTGCATGAACCCAGATCACGTTATCGTTTGTTTTACCGCCGACGGATAGTAAAAATTCGGCGATAAAAAATCGGTGATAAAAACAACTCGGCGGTAAAAGCGGCGAAAAGGCAACGGATCCTTGACTATTTTACCGACTATCCGGCGGCAAAATCCACCCAGATCGCCGCACATGTGAATCTCAAACCGTCTTGCGTCAGGGGCTATCTTGCCCAGCTATTCAAACTGCTAATCGAGCGTGATTTGACCACCGCTCAACTTCAGCGCAAAGCTGAATTTTTCTCAAATGTTGTTTTTCTGCTGGAGCGGAACGGATGTATCTCTTTAGATACGATCGAAAGCATTCGCTGCATATTGTGGGTTGTGGTTGGGTGGATATTTCCGCCCGGCGAATCGGGACCTGGAAGGAAGATATTCATGACTGATTTTAGCATTAATGAAATGTTCCTCGATTGAAAATATAATTTCCAGCACCGGGCAGGCATGAGCAGAAGTTAGTCTTGCAAGGAAGGGTGCAGAGTTTACTTATACAAACCTTGCCGGTCATAGTTGACTGGTGCCTATTCACATTGTAAAATATAGTTACTTTCCCCGTCTGCAGGATAGGGCAACGCTGAGGAGCGACCTGAGCGGCAGGCGGGGTTTGCAAAGGGGCAGCATCTTGAGATGTTGCTCTTTTTCGTTGCCCCTTTGGAAACAAAAGCGATAAACCTCGGGGTTTAAGGGGCAGAGCCCCTGTGCCCCGCAAAAGTCCTTCCGGATGGCGGTGTTTACCAGGAGGACATTATGGCAAAGAACGCGCATTTAACCCTCAGCGAACGCATAATCATCGAGACCTGCCTACGGGACGCTATGTCGTTCAAGCAGATCGCTCGGGAGGTTGGTAAGGATCCATCCACTATATGCTTGCCTATATCCGTGACGCCAACACTGCCCGTTCTGTAACAGAGATTATTGAAAGTCTTTACCAGCAACTTGGCAGAGAAACCTTCTGCAGACTGTTTCCGGTAATCCTAACTGATAGAGGCAGTGAATTTACGGATCCGGTGTCTCTGGAATGCGACGAATGGGGTGAGGTTAGAACAAGAGTGTTCTACTGTGATCCCCAACGTTCTGACCAAAAGGGTGGCATTGAAGTAACCCACGAATTTATCCGGCGAATTCTGCCGAAAGGCACCTCATTTAACAACCTTACGCAAGACGATATTTCTCTGATGATGAGCCACATCAATTCCTATACAAGAAAAAAGCTGAACAACCGGTCAGCATACCAGCTGTTCAGCTTCTTCTACGGCGATGGTATTCTGGCCCAACTCGCAATCCGCCAGATTCCCGCCAATGACATCAATCTCACACCGAAACTTCTAAAGAAATAAACCAAAAAACCGCCATTCGGAAGCCATATTGCTTGCCGCAGGGGTGGAAGTTAATCTCGCGAAAAACGCGAGGATCCTTTCACCTCCGGTTGTCATGCCTATTTTTAGGCGCCGGTGCTTGATCTGTAGCCATTGTATCACAGCTATCGCTGGTATGCAACTTATTTGGTTTTGTAAATTCCAGTTTGCATTCGTAAGTTCCCGCAAAATCCAAAATTCTTGATTGGCTGGATTTTAGTCTTGCAAGAATCTGCCTCCCTACGCATTTACTTTTGCAAACTGGTACTTAGTTTTGTAATTGACCCTCTTGACTTTCTGGCTTCATTATAGTACCATGAGAGCAACAAGTCTGTTGTTTTTCCAACGGAAAAGGAGTTTTCATGAAAAAGTATGTTCCTATTCTAAAGAGAACGAAGTTGTTCTCCGGTGCAGGCGATGACGACATTCTCTCCATGCTGAATTGCCTGAACGCCACCGCCCGCGCGTATAACAAGGGGGAATACGCGTTCCGACAGGGCGGGTACATTCGCGATCTGATGATCCTTGCGGAGGGCAGACTCCACATTCAAAAAGAGGATTATTGGGGCAATCTGAATATTTTAAATGAGATTCGCCCGGGAGAGATGTTTGGAGAGGCCTATATCGTGCCGAACAGCGGAGCCCTTATGAACGACGTCATCGCTACGGAAGCGAGTACGGTTCTCTTTTTCGATATAGATCGGATTCTGACGGCCTGTCCCTCTGCCTGCCCCTTTCACACCCAGCTTCTAAAAAATATGTTTTACACGATTTCGGAGAAAAATAAAAGCCTTGTTCAGAAACTCAGCTACATGTCGGCGCGTTCTACAAGAGAAAAGCTGCTGTCCTACCTTTCCGACGAAGCGAAGCGGCAAAACAGCAGCTCTTTTTCCATTCCCTTTAACCGACAGCAGCTTGCGGATTTTCTTTCGGTGGATCGAAGCGCCATGTCGGGCGAGCTATGCAAGCTGCGGGACGAGGGGTTGCTGGGTTTTCATAAGAGTGAATTTACATTATATGAAGTATAGCAACTGGGTGTTACAATGTGTGACAACAGAAAGGATCAACAAAATTTGCCTAGGAATGATTTTCCTTCTTACTTGCTTTGAGATGCAAAGTTAAGTTCAAGCTGACGTATTTGCCAGCCAGATGTTAAGGTTGCAAGCCCTTTGATAGAAATAAATTATGCAAACACGGGTCCAAGAGAGTGAACGCCGTGAGATTGCCAGCAGGGCAGCATCTTCGGGTGCTGCCCTTTCTTTGCTGTGCCAGTTTTTATATACTGTTTCCTGACGTCGGGATAGCGGAAAGGAGCCGACAGGAGGAAAGCGCCATGGAAAAGCATTCCCTTCTCACACTTAGGGAACGGATCGAGATCGAAAAAGCGCTCCGGGACAGAGCAATTCCGATCACTTTTTCCCGTCATCCTTACAGACAGAGGCAGCGAGTTTACTGACCCAATGTCTATTTACAATTCAGCCTCTGCCAAGAGAAGCCTACCCAAAGAGGAACTGATTTGACAATAAAAAGAGAAAATTAGAATTTATATTTGATTACAAAAAAATATTTTTTGAAACAAAGAATAAATATTGACAAAAGATGGAATACTGTGTTACAATCGATACGAATGGAGGGACCCGTATGCTTTGCCAGTTTTCTTTTAAAAATTATAGCTCCTATCGTGACGAAACGACTTTTGACTTTCAGGCGGCGTCAATTCCTGAATTTAGTGACAGCGTACTCCGGCAGGAAGGGTGCAGCGATCTTTTGCCGGTTGGTGTACTGTATGGTCCGAACGGCGGAGGTAAAACGAATTTGCTGCGGGCGCTTTCCTGCCTGATTTCTCTTGTCGTGCGGCCAATTCATGAGTTGGAAAAGAATCGCAACCCGTTGATTGTTCAGCAATCAGCGGATTGCACCCCATTTCTTTTTGACGAGACGTCTTCCCATGAACCTACAGAATTCCGCATTTATTTTCGGGAAAAGGGTAATGAATACCAATACTATCTGTCGATTTTTGAGGGTGAGATTATAGCGGAAAGTCTTAGCCGTAGAAAAATCGGGGCGAAAAAGCCGGCGCGACTGTTCGATCGTGATGAGAATGGAGTCGTGCTGGGACCAAGTCTCAGAGCAAAGGGACTCAATAAAAGCGTTAACGCCAAAATGCCGTATCTCTCTTTTCTTGCCATCAATTATGATCTGGATTATATCCGGGATGCGCAAGACTGGTTTGAAGCCTGTATTATTCTCAATTATGCTAATCCGGTTGCGGAGAGTCAAATTATTCTATCAATGGATGATGCGTTCGAGAAAAACTTTATCCGCCTCCTCAATGATATGGACATTGATATTTCTGGCTATCGATTTGATGACAGCGATAAGAATATCTATTTGCAGAGAGTCTTAAATGACCGTTCTTATGAACTCCCATTTTCTAAAGAATCGGCAGGAACGCAAAAGCTCTTTGCCGCGCTTCCAGTTGTTTTGATTGCGCTCCGCGAAGGAAGGCTGCTAGTAATTGATGAACTGGATGCCAAGCTGCATCCGAAACTTCTCCGGCATGTCATTTCGTTGTTTAAGAATCCTGAAATCAACAAGCATGGTGCGCAGCTTCTCTTTACCTCACAGGACATTTCCACGATGAAAAACACTGTGTTTCGGCGGGATGAGATTTGGTTTGCGGCGCTTGGAGACGATCATGCGAGCGAAATCTACTCGCTCTACGATATAAGGCGTGAGGATGATGAAAGGGTCAACAGTACGGCTGCCTTCGATAAGCAGTATTTAGAGGGTCGCTATGGAGCAGACCCATACTTGCAGAATATGCTGGATGTGGAGGCGTGGAAATGAGCTTGAAGCCTCCCAAAAAGAGCGACATGGCCAAGTCTTGGATGGGAAAACGAGTTGAAAAGAAAAAGCAGATTCAGCCGGAGTACCATTTGATTGTGACGGAAGGAACGAATACAGAACCTGCGTATTTTGGAGCGATCCGGAATAAGATCAATCTGCATTTTCATAACAGGATTGCACTGGATGTACACGGAGAGGGGGACAATACAGTTAACCTGTTTGAAAGAGCCAAAGCCCGCGTCTCAAGAAGTGCTGCCATCTACCGGCACGTCTGGGTCGTATATGATACGGATGATTTTCCGGCGGATCATGTTGATCGGGTGGTTGACCTGTGCCAACAAGCAAGTACAGAAGAAACGGAGTATCATGCAATCTGGTCAAACCAATGTATCGAGTTGTGGTTTTTACTCCATTTCAGCTTCATGCACTCCGATCTGCGCAGGAGCGAATATTGGCCCAAGCTTACTGAACTTCTTACGGGCCTTGGCGCAGGAGAATATCGGAAAAATCGGGAAGATATGTTTGCTCTTTTGCAGCCATATATGGGAGAAGCGATTCGCAATGCAAAAGCATTGGCAGAATATAATACAGGAAGAAGACCATCTCAATCTGCGCCGGGAACCACAGTTTATCAACTGATTGAAAAATTGTTGCCATACTTGCATTGATGCGCGGGAAGTGTTTTCGCTATAATACTGCTGATCCAATTATACAGGGTCTGTCTGCATTTTGGGTAGCCTAAAATTGTGATTGTTTTCGTTATGGAATTTGTTTCCATGTAGACTTCAAGCGCCTTGTAATACTGTTCTTCTGAATACATCGGGCAATTCTTTCCGGCGGCATCCTGTCCAACTTTTTGTCCGCACCTCCTTTACACTTTATGACAGTCTCCAAGCAATACACCCCCCTGGGACGGCCGATGCGGCCATCCCCCAGAGGGGTTCTATGTACTATGTCCAGCCCATTCGCTTGGCTAAATCCAGCGTTGCGAAGGTGAAACGTTGGCACGGTGTCAATGTTGTCTGTAACGGGTCACCCTCCCGGATTTTCAGGGTGCGCCGGATCTCCTTGGGAATGACGATCCGGCCAAGATCGTCCACCCTGCGGACGATGCCTGTTGCTTTCATAGTTTTCCTCTCCTTTACCAGTGGCTAGCGCATTTGCTTCCGCTGCTATTGTTTGCAAGAAAAGGGGATTTATGCGACTGCCGCGGCGCAGGCAGGAATTGGATGGCGGGAAAATTGCTTGACAAAGGGGCGGGATTTTGCTACACTTCCCGTATAGGATGGATTTTTTGGGACAGGAGGATGGTTCGATGTTTTCGTTTTTTAAAAAGCCCGCCAAGCCGTCCTTTGACCGGACGGGAAAGGAGCCCGTGATCCGGTGCAGCATTTGCACCGGCGAGAAGGTGGCGGGGTACAAATCGGAGGAGACGGGCCGGTTCACCGAGGTGATGCTGATTCGGGACGACCGGGACCTGGAGGAATTTTTGAAAAAATACGGCTTTACCCGGGAAGAACTCAAGTATGAGTGGTAAATTGAAAACAAGCCCCCGGCTGGGAAGCGGCAGCTTCCCAGCCGGGGGCTTGTTTCACGTCTGGATCAATTCATGGAGGTGAAGGCGGAGGCGGACAGGGCCTCGGCAAAGGCGGCGCAGTCCTTCTGGGAGATCCCCCGCACCCCATCCATGTCGATGGCGGCGCACAGCTCCTGAAAGAAGGCCTGGAACTCCGTTTTTTCCTCTTCCGCGAGACCGGCCCAATCCGCCGGGCCCGCGCCGGCGGCCAGGGCGGAGAGCAGCGCGGGGGTGAGCAGGTCCCGCTTTCGCACCAGCTCCCGGTAGGCGCCGGGGAACCGGCTTTGCATACACAGCAGGGCGAACATGGTCAGCCGCCCCTGCCTGGAGGCGAAGGCGGCCTCGCCCATCACGCTTCGCAGAAGCAGCAGGGAGCTGAACAGCCGCTCCAGGGCCTTGGGGTCGGGGCCCACGGAGAGGACCGCCAGCCGGCTGTAATGCTCCAACTCCTCCTGGTCCTGGGGGTGGATATTGGCCCGGCCCAGGTTGTCTTCCACGTACTTGGGCACGTCAAAGCTGCTCTGCAGCACCCGGAACCCTGTTTTAAAGAGCTTGTCGAAATAGGCCTCGCCGCTTTCGCCCCTTCCCGCCATGCCCTGGACGACCCGCTCCCGATCCACCGCCACGATGAAGACGCAGCCGGGGCAGTCCAGATAATAGCGCATGGCGTCCAGCAGCTCCACCGCCTGGGCCGGGGGAAGCCGGTTGAGACCGTCCACAAAGAAGAGGACCCGCCCGTTTCCGGCGCCGGCCTTGCGCTTGACCAGGGCCTGGAACTGCTTGACCTTCTGCTCCAGGGAGTTGTCAGGGTCCGCTCCAAAAAGGGCGTTGGTCAGGGCCTGGCTGTCCGCCGCGCCCTTGAGGAACAATCCGGAGGCGATGCCGATGACTCCCTTGGTCAGCTGCTTGGCCCGGGATTTGGCCTCCGCGCTGCCCGCGCCCTCCAGAAGCTCGATGAGGCTGCCGCCCAGGAGCAGGGGAAGCTGCTCTCTGGGGACGGACTGGGAGAACTGCCAGGTGCTGAGCCAGAACACGTTCCCGCTGAGGCTGTCGTGGACCATCCGCAGAAAGCTGCAGCTGCCGGATTCCCAATCCCCCTGGATCGCGATGGTCATGGGCGTTCCGCACTGTTCCACGAAGTTTCGGATCCCGTCGATGAGGGTCCCGAACTGACCCCGCTCTACGCCGGCGGCTTTCCGCTCCGTCCGCTCCGCCGCGGGGGCCTCCATCGCCGGCGGCGCCTTCGGTTGAGCCTTCGGAAGAGCCTGGGGGGCGGCTGTTTCCACCGGGGGGAGGAGGACCAGCCGGCAGCCGGGGCAGCGCTCCGCCAGAAAACCGGCCAATTGGGCCTGCTCCGCCGCGGACTTCCCATAGTCCGTGCTGGTCCGGCTGACGCCGAAGGGGAAGCTGCCGAAGCGGACCGATACTTCCGCCGAGGCCCCGCCGGTTTGAAGGGTCAGCTTGACCCCCAGCTCCGAAACCCGTTCCTCGCCGGCTTTGCCGGTGGGGGCGGTCAGCAGGGCGCTGACCAGGGCCCGGCCGGCCTTTGTTTCCACCATCTCTGCCTGGACCAGATCCTTTAGCTTGTATTCCTGGGAGATTTTCCGGCCATTTTGGCGAAGCACATGAAATACGCCCCGCTCTGGGTTGATCTCCAGCGTCTCATCGGATCCGAAGGAGCGGTCAAAGCCCTGGGTCCGCTGGGCTTCATAGGGTGCGATGGCATTCGTCAGATAATCGAGGACCCGGGCCCGAAAATCCGGGTCTATGGGGAACATCTTGCTGGTCCCGTCGGTCAGGGCGGCCTCTAGGCGGTCTTCATAGGTGTAAACCGCCCGAATCTCCGGGAAGGGGACGACCTCTCGCTGCCCGGCGCTCCCGAGAAATTCCAGCCGGTCGGCATAGATATTGAGGGTGCCCTGGCTGCTGGGAAGGGAAAAGAGGATGCCCATGGCCAAAAGCCGGGCCTTCCGCTCCTCCGCGAAGGGCTTCAGCGCCGTCTGGAAAAAGGCGGAGACCTCCTCCCGCAGCTCTTTTTCCACGGTATAGGCCTTCCGGGTCCCGTCGTACATGGTAAATTCCAGAACGCCCAGGCCGGTCACCTGGGCCGTTTTCACGTCCCGGTAGGAGACGCTCTCCTTTTTCCCGGCGGGGGTCGTGTAATCGCACCGGTCGTCCAGGATGTACAGCAGACCATTGCTGAGTACGCCGCCCAGGCCCGAGGGGCTGCTGGGGAAGGAAAAGCGAACGCCCTGCTCCCGAAGATGGCCCTTGCGATTTTCCAGATAGGGCTTGACAGCCTGCTCGATCACATAAAACGCCTCGTGGAGGTACTTCCGGTTCAGCAGACAGGCCTCCGTCCGCCCGTCCTCCATAATAAAATTAATGCGGTCCACTCCCTTCCGGACCGCCGCCAGGGAAGCGTAACGGAAGGTCATTTTCTGTACCGGGCTTACGACAAATTCCGCCCGGTCCCTGTAGACCAGCAGCTTGCCGGACCGCAGCAGGCTCTTTACCTCGCACTGGTAGATGAGAAATCCTGAATCCGCCTTCGAGACCCGCTTCCCGCAGCGGGGGCAGACCGCCGCCCCTTCCTCCAGTTCACTGCCGCATTTGACGCATCGCATGGGCCATCCTCCTTCCGTGTTCGTCGGAATACATCCATTATACCCGGTCTTTCGCCGTTTTTCAACCCTGGGGGAGGGGCGGGCGGAACATTTTACGGAAAACAAAAAGCGCCCCCGGCCTTATGGCCGGGGGTAAATGGATGATCGATATGTCGGGTCAGGCATCCGTCCCGGTTCCCTGCTCCGCCAGGCGCATATAGTGCTTGTAGAGGATGGTGAACCGCTGGGCGGATCTGGTTTTCCAGGGCTTCTGCTTGCCGCAGAAGTGGAGGAACACCGTGTTTTTCAGAACATAGTCCATCTGGTACCGGCCCTCGCTTTTGAGCAGATAGGCGGAGTAGTACCGGGCGTCGTAATTCCACACCGCGTCGTTGATGGGCAGGGTGTTTTTCCCATAGAGCAGATTGAACACGTCCTGATCCGGCAGAAGCAGCAGCTCCGGCTGCTCCCGGACGCAGCGGAAGAGGTCCTCCGCCCGGACCAGGGCGCGGGCCTTGCTTAAATCCATCAGCAGGACGCCGGTATTGAAGTAATCCGTCTCGTTTCCCAGCCGCAGCTGGTTGACGTCGTTAATCAGCTCAAAAATACCGCTGTGAGAGGCGGCGGCGAAGGCGGCGTCTCCCAGGGCCAGCTCCCAAAGGGGCCGGACGGGGTTGATGTTCAGAATATCCGGGTCCAGGTACAGCGCCCGGTCCAGGTCCTCCGGCAGCAGCAGGGGGGATAGAAGGCGGTAGTACATCTCCTGAGGGTACTGCTTGGACACCGGGGCCCCGGCGAACAGGGCGGGGTCGATCTCCACCGGGGTCAGCGCCATGCCGAGATTGCCACAGTAGGCCGCCAGAGCCTCCAGCGCCTCCTCCGGGATGGCGCTGTGGAGCAGCCAGATGTGGAACCGCTCCGCCGGGTTGTTCACCGCCAGGGATTTGGCCAGCACCCGGAAGGGCGGGATGTAATTTTCATCAAAGGTGACCAGAAGGTGAATGGGATCCATGGGCGTCAGTTTTTCCTTTCAAAGCGATTGCCGCACTTGGGGCAGGTGATGGCGATGGTCTTCCCCTTCTCCGGCTTGGGGACACGGATGGTGACGCGGCAGCTGGGACAGGTATAGTAGCGGTGGGTCTTCCGGTCCCGCCAGCGGTTTTTCACCAGGTTCCACTTCTGCCGGAAACGACTAAAGAACCGAAGATACGCTTCCCGCTCCTGCCGCCGCTTCAGGGTGTTCCGGGACAACATCCGGAAGGTGGACCAGAGGAGCAGCCCCAGGGCTACGAAGTAGAGGAAAAACAGCTGCCATACCAGGGTAGACAGGACCAGCAGCACCAGCGCCACGATGGAGAGAAAACTGGACAGCTCGTCGGGCCCGTAGCGCCCCGCCATAAAGGAGCGGAACCCGTCTGATATGCGCCGGAAAAAGTTTTTCATGTGACCGCCTCCATTTTGCCCTTATCATACCAGGAAATTCTGAACAATGTATGACGGACTGGAAAAAAGTGGGGAATAATTTACGGAAAACCTCTTGACAATTATTACGGTTAGTGATATAGTAATTACAGTAAACGTAATAAGGAGGGAAGGGGATTGCGGGACAACGCAAAAGGCGGCGCGTTGACGGAAGTGACGTTTTACATTCTGCTCTCCCTGTACACCCCGAGGCACGGGTACGCGGTGATGCAGTTCATCGAGGAGGAGACCCACGGGCGGCTGGAGCTGGGGGCGGGGACGCTGTACGGCGCCCTGAACACTCTGCTGGAAAAGGGGTGGATCGCCCCCTGGGGGGAGGCCGAGGGCCGGAAGAAGGCGTACCGCGTCACCCCTCTGGGGCGGGAGAGAGCGGAGCGGGAGTTACAGAGGCTGCGGGCGCTGGCGGAGACGGCCAGCCGGATCATGGGAGGCGCGACATGAGTAAGAAATGCTATCGATTTTTCGGCGGGGCCCTGGGGGCCCAGGAAAAATGGCTGAACCGGATGGCCGCCCAGGGCTTCCGGCTGGTCAGGACGGAGAAGCTCCTCTACGAATTTGAGGAATGCGGACCCGGGCAGTATGAGTACCGGGTGGAGTTTGTGGGCCAGAAGTCCCGGAAGGACGCGGAGGACTACCGCCAATTTTTGGAGGATCTGGGCTACCGGACGTTCTACAAGAATATCAATCTCAGCTACACCGTGGGCAAGGTCCGCTGGCGGCCCTGGGCGGAGCCGGGGGGCCGGATCGCCACCAACGCTACCACCTATGACCGGGAGCTGCTGATCGTGGAGAAGGAGGCGGACGGCAAGCCTTTTGAGCTGCACACCACCTATGAAGACCAGATCGCCTGCGCCGGAGTGCTGCGGGGTCCCTGGCTGTGCATAGCCGCGATGTTTGTGTTTTTCGGCGTGGTGTTTCCCCATGTGGTCTTTTGGGTGTTGGCGGCGCTGTTCGCCCTTCCGGCGCTGTATTACCAGGTCCAGATTTGGCGTCTTCGCCGGGAAGCGAAGACAAAGGAGTGGTAGGGCGGCCAGTGGCCGCTGACAATGCACACGGGGCGGGCGGTGCCCGCGGCCAGTACGCACCGGGATGGTGGTAATCGTTACACCTCCTGGGCATGCCCGGTAACGGCGGCGTGCCGCCGCAGTCAGTACGCACCGGGATTGTGCTAATCCTTCTATCTGTTGGGCGCGCCCGGTATCGTTTTTGCGGATAAGATTTGAAATTGGCCCCCAGCCCGCAGGGTTGGGGGCTTTTCCTATTGACATTTCGGGGGAAAAGGGGTATGATAAGGTGCCCATTGGGCACGGATTCTGATATTGGAGATCTTCAAAATGAAACAGGCAATTCGGCAGCGTGACGTCGACATGATCCACGGCAGCCTCTGGGACAAGCTGCTGCTTCTGGCCCTGCCTCTGGCGGCCACGGCCATGCTCCAGCAGCTCTTCAACGCGGCGGACGTGGCGGTGGTGGGCAATTTCGTCCCGGACGAGGACCTGGCCAAGGCGGCCATGGGCGCCGTGGGAGGCAACAGCGCCGTTGTCAATCTGCTGGTCAACCTTTTTGTGGGCGTTTCCCTGGGCGCCAACGTGCTCATCGCCCAGTGCATCGGTATGGGCGACCACGACAGCATCCGCCGGGCCATCCACACCTCCATTGTGGTGTCGGTTCTGGGGGGACTGGTCATGGCCTTGGCGGGGCAGCTTTTTGCCCGGCCTCTGCTGCGGCTGATGGCCATGCCGGCGGATGTGTTCGATCTGGCGGTGCTGTATCTGCGGATCTATCTGGCGGGCCTGCCGGTGATTTTGCTGTACAATTTCGAGGCCGCCATTTTCCGCAGCGCCGGGGACACCCGGACGCCTCTTATGGTACTCACCGCCTCCGGGGTGCTGAATGTGCTGCTCAATCTGTTCTTTGTGCTGGTACTCAAGCGGACAGTGGACGGGGTGGCCGTCGCCACGGTGGCCTCCAACGCCGTCAGCGCGGGGGTGCTGTTCTTCCTGCTCTGCCGGAAGACCGGGGATGTGCGGATCGACATCAAGGCCCTGGGGGTGGACTGGAGGATTTTGCGGCGGATTTTGCGGATCGGGATGCCCGCCGGGGTCCAGGGCATGGTGTTCTCCCTGTCCAATATCTGCGTCCAGTCCGCCGTCAACTCCCTGGACAGCACCGCCATTCTGGCGGCTTCCTCGGCGGCGTCGAACCTGGAGATGTTTATTTACAGCATCATCAATTCCTTCGGCCAGGCCTGCACCACCCTGGTGGGCCAGAACTACGGCGCCGGGCAGCTGGACCGCTGCCGGAGCGCGTTGAAGCTGAGCCTGGGCTTCTGCATGGGCTGTTTCGTGGTGACGGCGGCGGTGATGCTCCTGTTCGGCGAGGGGCTGCTGTCCATTTTCAACCGGGACCCGGAGGTGCTGCGCTTCGGCATGATCCGGCTGCGGTATATTCTGCTGGGCTATGTGTTCACGGAGTTTGTGGAGGTGCTCTCGGGCTACCTCCGGGGCTTCGGCATGAGCGCCGTGCCGGCGCTGTGCGCCCTGGCCTTTACCTGCGGGACCAGGATCCTGTGGGTGAGCTTCGTGTTCCCCAAGGACCCCACCTTCGCCACCTTGATGGCGGTCTACCCTGTCAGCCTGGCCCTGACCGCCGGGGTGATCGCCCTGTGCTGCTTAGGGCTTAAAAAGCGGCTCCTGCCGGCGACCTGACCGGCCTAAAATATGGAAGCTCCCCGGTAAAAGCGCCGCTTTTACCGGGGAGCCCGTTTTTTACATCAAGATCAGCACAGCGGGGTGAAGATCCGCAGAACGCCGTCCACCAGCCATTTTCCGAAGCTCCGGTTCAGGCTGTCCAGCGTCCGCTCCACGCTCTGCTCCTGGGTGGCCAGGAAGTCCGCCTTCAGGTCCTCCAGGATGGAGGCCCGGTAGAACAGGGAGTTGTTCTCAAAGTGGAGGAACAGGCTGCGGTAGTCCAGGTTCACGGTGCCCACGGTGCCCACCTTGCCGTCGATCAGGCAGGCTTTGGCGTGGACAAAGCCGGGGGTGTACTCGTAGATCTTGACCCCCGCTTCCAAAAGCACCTCATAGAAGCTGCGGGACATCCGGTAGACCAGCTTTTTATCCGGCACGCCGGGCATGATGATCCGAATGTCCACGCCCCGACGGGCCGCCCGCACGAAGGCGTCCAGCAGGGCGTTGCCGGGCATCAAATAGGGGGTGAAGAACCAGGCCGACTCCTCCGCCTGACTCAGCAGGTCGATATACAGCTCGTTGGAAATGGCGTCCAAGCCCAGGGGGGAGTCGTAGTAGCTCAGCACCAGGCCGTCGGACCCCGCCAGCTCCACGGGCCGCTCCACGATGTAGGAGTCGGGGACCCGCTCCCCGGCGAAGGCGTTCCAGAACTGGGCGAACATCCGGGTGTAATTCTCCACCGCCGGGCCGGTGAGCTTGAAGCCGATGTCCTTCCAGTGGCCGTATTTGACGATGTGGTTGATATACTCGTCAGCCAGGTTGACGCCGCCGCTAAAGGCCACCTTTCCGTCGATAATCAGCATTTTCCGGTGATCCCGGCAGTTCAGGGTGCCTTTGATGAACACGAGCGGGTTGAAGGCCACGCAGCGGATGCCCTTCTTTTGGAGGTCCTCCACATCCTTCTTGGTGTAGGTGGAGATGCTGCCCAGATCGTCGTACAGCACCCGCACGTCCACGCCCTGGGCGGCCTTTTCCACCAGGATGTCCACCATGGAGCCCCACATCAGGCCGTTGTCGATGATGAAGTACTCCACGAAGATGAATTTCTCCGCCTTTTTCATCTCCGCCAGCATCTCCGGGAACAGGACCTCCCCCAGGGGATAGTACTGGGCGGATTCGTTGGGGTAGGGCAGGAAGCCGGTTTTATTCTGCACCCACCGGAAGGTCTGGCTCAGGCGGCGGTCCTCCTGGGCCAGGGCCTGGTACACCGGCTCCGGGTCGGTGGCGTCAGTGGGCAGGGGCGGGGTGGCGTCAAACTTCTTTTGCAGGGGCCGGGTGGTGCGCTTGTTGCCGAAGACCAGGTACAGCAACGCCCCGGGCAGAGGGAAGGTGAGGATCACCAGCAGCCAGAGGATCTTGTAGGTGCTTTCGTCCTGCTTGGTAATCAGGTACAGGACGAACAGCAGCGCCAGCACGGACAGCACGGCGTTGATCAGCGCCGCCCAGGGCGCCAGCCACTGAAAGAGGACAAAGAGCCACAGGGCCTGGAGTATAATGGCGGGCAGAACGGTGAGGGCGCGGCGGATGACGTTCTTCATTCTTTTTCTCTCCTTTTGTTCTATTTTGCGCGGGGGAGTGCTGAGAATCTGTGTATCATTATAGCACACTGTGGCGGAAAAGAATAGCTCTATTTTGCGGAATTTTTGGAAATAGGGGCGGCGACAGGGCGCGAAAGGCGGGAATCGGCATATTCCCGATTGAGGGGGCCTCTTTTCCGACAAATTTCTGGCAGATTATCCATTGAAAAGCAAGGCTTCCCCTGCTAAAATATAACAGGTACCTGATATATTACGCGGGAGGCCGGGCCATGGAACGGACGCTGGAGATCATTGGGAAAATTACGCTTTTGGAGCGCTGCCTCCGGCTGTGCCGCCTGCGGGCCATGCTGCTGGCCGGCGGACTGGACGCGACCCGGGGCAGGGGACGGATCTTGACGGTGGTGAACGCCCTGGGGGAGATCTCCCCGGGGGACCTGGCCTTTATTTTGCAGATCCGGCTCCAGTCCATGAACGAATCTCTGAAAAAGCTGGAGCAGGCGGGGCTTCTGATCCGGGAGCCCGACGGCACGGACCGCCGCCGCACCCGGATCGTCCTGACGGAGGAGGGCCGGGCCTGCATCCCCAGCCTCCCCGTGGGGATGAACGCCATGCTGGACTGCCTGACCCCGGCCGAGCAGGACCAGTTTTCCGACTACTTAGACCGGGTGACGGAGAAGCTGGTGGAGAATCTGGCCCTGCCGGAGGAAGCCCAGACCCGGATGCGGGAAATGGAGGAACGGGTGGGGAAGGAACGGTTCCAGCAGATGATGCGCCTGCGGATGGGCATGGGGCAGCCCGTTTCCATCCGCCAAGATAGAGCCTGGAGGCAAGAGCAATGACACAATACCGCGCTGGAATGGATATCGGCTCCACCACCGTCAAGCTGGTGGTGCTGGATGAAAACGATCAGCTGTTATACGGCAATTACAGGCGCCACCAGGCCCACACCCGGCAGACCCTGGAGAATCTTCTCCGGGAGGCCCGGCAGGTGACGGGGCCCTGCCGGCTGCGGGTGCAGCTCACCGGCTCCGGGGCCATCAATTTGGCCAAGGCCCTGAACCTTCCCTTCTACCAGGAGGTGGCGGCGGTGGCCACGGCGCTGAAAAAGGAAGCGCCCCAGACCGATGTAGCCATTGAGCTGGGGGGCGAGGACGCCAAGATCATCTATTTCACCGGGGGCCTGGAGGAGCGGATGAACGGGGTCTGCGCCGGGGGCACCGGCTCGTTTATCGACCAGATGGCCTCCCTGCTGCAAACCGACGCCGCCGGTCTCAACGAGGCCGCCCGGGACTACCGGCAGATCTATCCCATTGCCGCCCGGTGCGGGGTGTTCGCCAAGACGGACATCCAGCCCCTGATCAACGAGGGGGCCACCCGGGCGGACCTGGCCGCCTCCATTTTTCAGGCGGTGGTGAACCAGACCATCTCCGGCCTGGCCTGCGGCAAGCCCATTCGGGGGTGCGTCGCCTTTCTGGGCGGGCCCCTCCACTTCCTGCCGGAGTTGAAGCAAGCCTTTATCCGCACCCTGAAGCTCACGCCCCAGACCACCGTGGACCCGGAAAATTCCCACCTCTTCGCCGCCATGGGGGCGGCGCTGGAGAGCGGGGCGGCGGACCCGGTGGGTATTGACGAGCTGCTGGACCGGCTGGGGCAGGACCTGGCCTACACCATGGAGATGCCCCGGCTGCCGGCCCTGTTCGAGACGGAGGCGGACTATGACGCCTTCTGCCGCCGCCATGCCCAGGCGGTGGTGCCCAAGGGGGACCTGGCTGCATACGCCGGCGACTGTTTTCTGGGCATCGACGCCGGCTCCACCACCACCAAGGTGGCCCTGATCGGCAGGTCGGGGCAGCTGCTCTACTCCTACTACGCGGGGAACCGTGGAAGTCCCATCGAGACGGCCAAGACCGCCCTGGGGGAGCTGCTGGAGCGGCTGCCCGCCGGGGCCCGGATCGCCCGGGCCTGCTCCACCGGCTACGGCGAGGAGCTTTTAAAATCCGCCTTCTGCCTGGACGAGGGAGAGGTGGAGACCATCGCCCACTGCACCGCCGCCGCCTTCTTCCTGCCGGAGGTGGACTGCGTGCTGGATATCGGCGGGCAGGACATGAAGTGCATCCGCCTAAAGGACGGGGCGGTGGACAGCATTATGCTCAACGAGGCGTGCTCGTCGGGCTGCGGCTCCTTTATTGAGAATTTTGCCAATTCCCTGGGTCTCACCGCCCAGAGCTTCGCCCAGGAGGCCCTCCATGGGAAAAATCCCGTGGATCTGGGCACCCGCTGCACGGTGTTCATGAACTCCAACGTGAAGCAGGCCCAGAAGGAGGGGGTCAGCGTGGCGGATATCTCCGCGGGCCTGGCCTACTCCGTGATCAAAAACGCCCTGTTCAAGGTCATCAAGCTCCACAGCGCCGAGGCCCTGGGCCGGCACATCGTGGTCCAGGGGGGCACCTTCCACAATCAGGCGGTGCTGCGGGCCTTTGAGCGGATCGCGGGGGTGGAGGCGGTCTGCCCGGATATCGCCGGGATCATGGGCGCCTTCGGCGCCGCCCTGATTGCCCGGAAGCACTTTCACGGCGCCGCGACCTCCATGCTGCCCCTGGCGGAGGCGGTGAAGCTCCCGTACACCTCCAGATCCGCCCGCTGCGGCGGCTGCGCCAACAACTGTATGCTCACCGTCAACACCTTCTCCGGCGGCCGGCGGCACATCACCGGCAACCGCTGTGAAAAGGGGAGCGGCAAGGCCAAAAGCGCCCTCTCCGCCCCCAATCTGGTGGAATTTAAGCGGCAGCGGCTCTTTGACTATCCCCCTCTGCCGCCGGACAAGGCCCCCCGGGGGGTCATTGGACTGCCCCGGGTGCTGAATATGTACGAAAACTACCCCTTCTGGGCCACTTTTTTCAAGGAATTGGGCTTTTCCGTGGTCCTCTCCCCCTTTGCCAGCCGGAAGCTCTACGCCCTGGGGATCGAGAGCATCCCCTCGGAGTCGGAGTGCTACCCGGCCAAGCTGGCCCACGGCCACGTCCAGTGGCTCATCGATCAGGGGGTCAAGACCATTTTCCACCCCTGCGTGTTCTATGAGCACCAGGAGACCAAGGGCGCGCCGAACCACTTCAACTGCCCGGTGGTCATTTCCTATGCGGAAAACCTGAAAAACAACGTGGAGGACATCACCAGCGGGAAGGCCCGCTACATCCGTCCCTTCATCGCCTTCACCGACGAAAAGACCGCCGCAGACCGGCTGGTGCGGCTGTGCCGGGAGGAGTGGGACATCCCCGAGCATTCGGTCCGGGCCGCCGTCCGGGCGGCCTGGGCGGAACAGCTCCGGGCCAAGGCGGACGTCCGGGCGGAGGGCGCCCGGGTGCTGGAGGCCCTGGAGCGGGGCGGCGGCCAGGGGATCGTCCTGGCGGGGCGGCCCTACCACATCGACCCGGAGATCAACCATGGCATCCCCGAGCTCATCGCCTCCTACGGCCTGGCGGTGCTGACCGAGGACAGTCTGCCCATCGAGGCGCCCAAGGAGCGGGCGCTGCGGGTGGTGGACCAGTGGGTCTATCACTCCCGACTCTACCGGGCGGCGGAATTTGTCCGGGACCGGGAGAATTTGGAGCTGTTGCAGCTCAATTCCTTTGGCTGCGGCCTGGACGCCGTCACCACCGACCAGGTGTCGGAGATTTTGGAGGGGGCCGGGAAGCTCTACACCCTGCTGAAAATCGACGAGGTGGGCAATCTGGGGGCGGCCCGGATCCGGATCCGCAGTTTGATCGCCGCCATGAATATGCGCCGGGAGCAGGGTATCGCCCATGAAGCCCCGCCGGAGGACTACCACCGGGCGTCCTTTACCCGGCAGATGCGCCAGGAGGGCTACACCATTCTGGCGCCCCAGATGAGCCCCATCCACTTTTCCATGCTGGAGCCGGTGTTCCGCAAGCACGGCTATCACATGGTGCTGCTGGACAACGACAACCGGGCCGCCATCGACATGGGCCTGAAGTACGTCAACAACGACGCCTGCTACCCCTCCATCACCGTGGTGGGGCAGATCATGGACGCGGTGCTGTCCGGGAAATACGACACGGACCGGCTGGCCATCATCATGACCCAGACCGGCGGCTGCTGCCGGGCCAGCAACTATGTCTCCTTCATCCGCAAGGCCCTGGGGCAGGCGGGGCTGTCCCACATCCCGGTGATCTCCCTCAACGCCAACGGCATGGAGCGAAATCCGGGCTTCCGGCTTTCCCCCAGCCTGATCCTCGACGCCGCCCACGCCCTGGTGTTCGGGGACCTGTTCATGCGCTGCCTCTACCGGGTGCGGCCCTATGAGCGGACCCCCGGCTCCGCCAACGCCCTGCACCGGACCTGGCTGGAAACTTGCGTGGACTGCCTGACCAATCCCAAGACCAAATACCGCTACCCGGAGGTGTGCCGGGGGATCGTGGAGGCCTTCGACAATCTTCCCATCCACGAGGACTGGGTCAAGCCCCGGGTGGGGATCGTGGGGGAAATCTTGGTCAAGTACATGCCCCTGGCCAACAACCACCTGGTGGAGCTGCTGGAGCGGGAGGGCGCCGAGGCGGTGGTGCCGGATCTAATGGATTTCTTCGCGTACAGCGCCTACGGCTGGCAGTACAAGGCGGAATTTTTGGGGGTCAAAAAATCCATGGCCGCCCTGTCCCAGGCGGCGATCCGACTGATCGACGCCCTCCGCAGGCCCGCCGTGGCGGCCCTTTCCGCCAGCCGGCGGTTCTCGCCGCCTCTGCCGATCCGGCAGATCACCCAGCTGGCCAGACCCTTCCTGTCTTTGGGCAACCAGTACGGGGAGGGGTGGTTCCTCACCGGGGAGATGGTGGAGCTGATCACCCACGGGGTGCCCAACATCGTGTGCATCCAGCCCTTCGCGTGCCTGCCCAACCATGTGGTGGGCAAGGGGGTCATCAAGGCCCTGAAAAACGCCTACCCCCAGTGCAACATTGCCGCCGTGGACTACGATCCCGGCGCCAGCGAGGTCAACCAGCTCAACCGGATCAAGCTGATGCTCTCCGCCGCGAAAAAGCCCCAGACCGCGGCGGTGTGAGGCGACAAAAATGGCATAGCCGCTTTTCCGGCTATGCCATTTTTTAAATGGGTTCCGCTCACACCCGCAGATCGTACTTTTCCACATCCACCAGCACCGAGCCCACGGCGTCAAAGCTGATGGCGTTGGCCTCCTGGCGGGTGTAGATGGTGGCGCTGGCGGCCTGCTCCCCATCGTTGACGAAGAGCTCCAGGCTGAACCGGTCCAGGATGATACGCAGCTTGATCTCCCCGTTCCGGGGGCGGACCTGGAGATACCGGGAGTGGACGATGTCCGCGTTGCTGCCGCTGTTGGTCCGGTCGATTTTGATGATGCTGTCTGCGGGCTTGTAGCGGATGGTGGTGTCGTATTCCCCGTCCCGGGCCACATGGACCCGGAAGCAGGAGTAGGACCCGCTGCCCGCCGGGCGGACCGACACCGTCAGATCCACCATCCGGCCCTGGAGGCCGTGGAGGTGCATCTCATTGTTGATAATCAGCACGTTCCGGTAGCTCACCGGATCTACCCGGTACCGCTCCAGCTCCCGCACCGGGGCCTGGATCAGCCGGCCGTCCCGGATGCGCAGCTCCCGGGGCAGGCTCATCTGGCCGAACCAGCGGCAGTTGTAGGGCTTCCAGGAGGTGGTGTTCCAGTTCTGCATCCAGCCGATCATGATCTGCCGCCCGTCGGGGGCCCGGAGGGTCTGGGGGGCGTAAAAATCGATGCCGTAGTCCACCGCCTGGACCGCCTCCCGCTGAAAGGCGTGGGTCTTGGGATCGTAGGAGCCGATGAGGCACATGGTGCAGTCGCCGGCGTGAAATTCCAGGCCGATAGGGCTCATATCCTGGGGGCACGCCAGCAGGACCTGCTTGCCGTCCAGGGGGAAGAAGTCCGGGCACTCCCACATCCGGCCATATTGGTTCCGGGAGGCGTCCAAAGTGGCCGCCCGGCGCCAGGAGGTGCCGTCTTCGCTTTCAAAGAGCAGCACCGCGCCGCTGCCGTCCGGCGTCCGGTTCCCCACCACCATGCGGTAAACGCCGTCGTCATCCTTCCAGACCTTGGGGTCCCGAAAATCCACGGCGCTGCCGCCGGCGGGCAGGTCCGCTTCGGTGAGGACGGGATTGCCGGGCCATTTTTCGTAGTTCACCCCGTCCCCCGCCGCCAGGCACTGGGTCTGCAAATTCTCCTTCCGGCCGTCCGGGGAGAGGCGGCTGCGGACGCCGGTGTACACCAGCATCTGCCGTCCGTCGGGCAGCTCCACGGCGCCGCCGGAGAAGCAGCCTCCTTCATCGTAGTCGGTGTCCGGGGCCAGGGCCACGGGGAGCCGCTCCCAGCGGATCAGGTCCTTGGACTTGACATGGCCCCAGTGCATGGGGCCCCACTCGTTGGAATAGGGGTG
>CANRQC010000014.1 GCA_947632695.1 uncultured Oscillospiraceae bacterium
GGCATTGCCGCGCTGTACAGCGCGGTGGAGGAGGCCGGCGGCCATCCCGTCCGCTCGGTGTACAACCTCAGCGACCCGCCGGACTATGAGAGCTACGACTATCGGGACTGCCCCTTCTGCAAAAAGGGCCGTCGGCTGGACGCCCTGGTGAACAGCTTCGGCTACTCCGCCCTGTAAAGCGCACAAATTTTGGGCCCGCCATTTGGCGGGCCCGTTTTCTTTGTCAGGGATGCTCAGCTTTTCCGCTTCCGGAGTACCAGGGGAATGGCGGCGGCGGAGGCGGCCATCAGGGCCAGGACCGTCAGGAGCGGGAAGCCGTCCCCGGTCTTGGGGGTATCGGACGAGCTTGGTTTGGGTCCCGGCTTTGCCGTGGCGGACGGAACGGCAGGCTCCGGATTGACCGGCGGGCGCACCACCGGCGGATCCACCGCCGGGCCGCTGGGGCCGGGCGTGGGCGGCGTCACGGAGACCTGCGCGCCGTCGATGTAAATTTCATCGGTCATGGCAAAGGAGTAGACGGTTCCGTTCGGCTTCAACCCCAGCTGGAAGGAGATGCGGATGTACTGGGCGGTGGCGGACCGGGCCTTGTCCAGCCGCAGGTAGTACAGCCACTTCTCATAGCTGCCGTTGCTGGAGGCGACCTTGTGCTGCATGGTGCCCGCCTCTACCCAGTTCTCGCCGTCGTCGGACAGGTAGACGATGGGATCGGTGGGCTCGCCGATACCGGCGTTCCGGGTGCCGTCCGTTTGCAGAGCGCCAACCAGGTATTCCATGGAGACGCTGTTCAGGTTATGCGGCTGCCCCAGGTCCATATCCAGATTGTAGACAGGACGGCCCCATCCCTTGTCGGGATCGTTGATGTCATAGCTGCCGGTCCAGCCATTGTTGAAGGCTATGTACGTCTTCGTCGGATCGTTATAAGGCGATACAAGACCGGGCTCGGTTTTGCCGTCAAAGAGCAGGCCGAAGCAGCTCTTCACCGCCTCAAGGGCATTCTTGCCGGTGTCGTTCAATGGGCGTCCATCCACCGGGTCCAGCTCAATGGACACGTTTTCCGCATCCACCTTCACGGGATCCGCGGGGATCTCGAAGGGCCGGTTGGCCTCCGTGTAGCCCTCCACGGTAAACTCGCCCAGGGCGATCCAGGAGGCGTTGCTGGCCTGCTTGTTCAGATCCAGACTTCTGGCAAATTCGGCCTTGATGTACCGGGCCTGCACGGTCTCCGCCAGCCGGAGGATGTAGTTGACATTGACCACTTCCGGCGCGTGCTTCTCGTTGTCCACGACCACATGGTCCAGAACGGTGCCCAGATCGGTCCAGGTCTGGCCGTCCACGGAGTAGGCGTACTTGACGCCCGCGCCGGGAATGCCCACACCGGCGCCAATGGCCCAGTCATAGAAGCTCAGGGCCACCGCGTCCACATAGCACACCTCGCCCAGATCGGCCTGGAGGGTGAAGGGGTCTTCCGCGCCGGCGCCGTTCCAGCGGTAGTAGCTCTCGCCGTTCCAGGCGGCGCCCAGGGAGCCGTCGGTCAGGACCGACAGGTCCTCGGTTTTGTCGCTGTTGACCACCGTGGCGCCCTTGCTGTCCGTCAGGGTCAGGGTGGCGGTCTCCATAGCAGCCAGATTCTTGCCGGAGTCCACCGTGGGAACGGTGGGGGTCTTGGTGGCAGGGATGCCCTCGGCCCGGAACTCTACCAGGCCCAGCCATGCGTATTGATCGCCCACGTTGGAGGCGCCGGGATTTACGGCCTTGTAGATCCGGACCCGGACCTGAGCGGCGTCCACCCCTTCGGGGATGGAGAGGGTGTAAACACAGTCCTTCGCCTCTTTGACGGTGCCTACCAGATGCCACTGCTGGCCGTCGGCGGAGACGTAGAACATCACCTGATAGGGCAGGGCCACACCGGCGCTGGTGTAATCGTAGACATCCAGAGCCAGCTCGGTGATCCGGTAATTCTCAGGCAGAGCGGCGGTGACCTCAATAGGACTCTTCGCGCTGTTGTTCATCTGCACGACCTTGCCGGAGCCCCAGTCCTTGCCGCCCTGGACCAGGTCCTTGCTGCGGGTGCCGTCGGTTAAGAGGCTCAAATTGTAGCCATCCAGGGGACCGCCGTTATAGGCGGCCACCTTCAGCTCCGCGCCGGAGAGGATGTTGTCGCCGCTCAGAACGGTTTTACCCTTGATGTACTTGTACACCGCGTCGTACAGGTAGCGCAGATTGGCGCAGTTGCCTTCCTTGTAGCACAGCCGGGCCAGATCCCAGGTGCCGAAGTACCAGGCCTGGGGGGCGTTCTGGTAGCCCTTGGAGATGCCGGTCTGCATATACTGCATGAAGATCTCGGGATATCCGGACTGGGCGCCCATCCACTCCATCTCGATGCCGGCGCCGTATTCCTTGGACTTGTCCGCGGCGCTGTCCAGCCGGGCCTGTCCGCCGCCGTCATAGCCGTTGGGCTGGCGTACCGCGTAGTCGAAGCCCAGGGTCGACCAGAGCTGCCAGTTTTCGCCGGTGTAGAAGGGGATCCAGTAGGAAACGTAGTTCTTGGAGACCTCGTCCACCATCATGTTGTAGAGCTGAATGGTGCTGATGATATTGGGGTCCTGATTGGTGGAGGCTTTTTCCTCGTAATAGTAGAAGCCGTCCAGATACAGGTGCTGGTAATTCTTTTCGTTGAACCGCTTCTCCGCTTCCTTCATGTACCACAGGAAGGCGGAGGCCCGGTCGGAGAGCATTTCTTCCACATTTCCGCCGTGGCCTGCCAGGGTGAAGTCCAGCTCCTTGGCCTGGAGCAGGGACGCGGTGGTATAGGTCAGGGAGCCGTCAGAGGCCTTGGTCACAGTGACATAGGTATCTCCGGCCTCCAGCTGGCCCCAGTTATCCTGATTGTGCATGGCGGGATAGACCGAGATCTTCACGGCTTCCTTCCAGCCGTCGATGTCTTCCTGCCGCAGACCGTTTTCGTCGCTGGGCTTGAGGTCCCGCTTGACCTCCGCCATGGCCTGCTCCAGGGCGGCCAGGTTGGTGACGGCTCCATCGTGTTTGTATTCAAAAATATGGTTCAGCCATTCGGTCCACTCGGTCTTCCCAGCGGGCCCGACGTTGCCGCCGTTGATCAGCAGGCTGTGTCCGTCCTTGGACCAGCCGTGGCCGATGAAGGTCACGCTGTCAAAGAGCTTGTCCACGGGGACCCGGTCTTCGCCCAGGTAGGCCACCGCCGCCTTGCACTCATCCACGGTTTTGTAGGTCTCCGTGAGCTGGTTGCCGACGGTGCCCCAGCCCGCGTAAGCCAGGAAATCGTGGTGGATGTCCCCGGCCATGGCATAGGTGGGCCAGGCGTTGACCTTGCTGGGGTCGTCCTCGCCGTACTTGGGCAGGATCTCCAGATCCGCGGGGCTGCCGCTGGGGGTCTTGGAGCCCTTGACGATCAGCTCATCCATGAACACCCAGATCTGGACGGCAAATTCAATGCGGACATATTGGGCGTTGTAATTCAAAGACGTGACGCCCATGGTGCCCTGGTCCAGCAGATGGCCGAGCTCCTCCTGGCCTTCCACCTCGGTGGCCTCGCCCACCTTGTAGAAGTTCTGCCCGTCCTTGGACAGATAGAAGGAGATCTTGTCCGGCGCCGGGATGCCGTAGTAGCCGCTGCCGCTGCTGATCCCCAAGCTGGCAGTGATTTGGCTGACATTGTACACCGCGCCCAAGTCAATGGTGATGGTCCGGGTGTCGCCCTTATAGAAGTTTACATAAAGCGCTCGACCGCCGTCGGGATCGTCCCAGCCCTTATGGACCCAGTCCGATTCGGCGTCGAACAGCTCCGGCTTGTCGGCGGCCAATTCGCCGTCGATCAGGTGGCCCTGGCTGCCTTTCTCCACTACGTCGATCGTCGGTTTTGCGGCTTCCGCGTTGTAATGATGGGTCGTGTCGCCGATCTCCCAGCCAACGATCTTGGCGCCGCCTGTCAGGCTCTCGGGCTGCGGCTCCGCGTGGGCGGGATGGGTGAGCATGCCCAGGGCCATGACCAGCGCCAGGACCCATGCCAGCACCCTCGAAATTTTACGGGGCGGGGTAGAAGCGTGCATAATAATATTTCCTCCTTATGTTGCAAAATATTGCGGTTTATTTGCAAGATATTGTGAAAACGCACAAAAATAAGGCATAGTAAACCGCAATTATCGTACAATTAGTATAATCCCCGGAGGAAGAATTGTATTTGCATAAGGTTGCGGCCTTTTTGTCAAATATTGTCGATTTTTCCGCCGCCCCGGCCAAAAAAACGCCTGCCGGGGATCCAGAAGGATCTCCGGCAGGCGGGGGAGCCGCGTTATTTCGCTATCTGCGGATGTCGAAGCTCATGTTCATCAGGTCCCGGATGCTCTGGGCGTCGTCGGTGATGTTGGCGTCGCCGTGGATGGTGTGTTTGATCACCGAGCTGGCCACGGCAAAGTTTACCATGTCCATGGGCCGGTAGTGGTGCATCATGGCATAGATCAGGCCGCTGGCGAAGGCGTCGCCGCCGCCCACCCGATCCAGAATGTGGAAGGTGAAGAGCCTGCTTTCAAAGGTGTGGCCCTGATACCACATAAATGCCTTCAGACTGTTCTCCGAGCCGGAGTGGGCATAGCGCACATGGCGGGCAATGCACTTCAGATTCGGATAGCGCTCCAGGAAGTGGCCGAAGATCTCATCCTGCTGCTCATAGCTGGGCTGCATGGGGATCCCGTCCTTCCAGTCGCCCTTGCTGTGATCGGCCTCGTCCTTCCAAAGATGGTAGGGCTCGATCCCCAGCAGCACGTCCACATAGGGCAGGCACTCGGTGCAGTAGTCCCGGGCCTCCTCCCAGGTCCACATCCGGCTGCGGAAGTTGCCGTCAAAGCTCACCGTCAGGCCCTTTTCCTTGGCGGATTTCAGGCAGCGGAGGATGAAGTCCCGGCACGATGGACCGATGGCCGGGGTGATGCCGGACAGATGGAGCCAGTCGTAGCCGTCGAACAGCTTGTCCAGGTCCACCTTGGATAGATCGTACTCGGAAATGGCGCTGTGCTTCCGGTCATAGGTGACCTTGCTGGGCCGGATGCCGTAGCCGGTCTCCAGATAGTAAGTACCCAGCCGGTGGGTGGGGGTCTCCTCGGGGGTGCTGAGAATGACGGGGGTGCAGTGGACGTCGTTGCTGCGGAGCATCCGGATGGCGCTCTTGCCGATGGAGTTGTTGGGCACTACGGAAAAGAAGGTGCTGTCGATGCCCAGATTCGCCAGTGCCAGGGCAATGTTGGCCTCGCTGCCGCCGTAGCTGGCCTCAAAGCTGGTGGCCATGCGGATCTTTTCATAGTTGGGCGGAGTCAGGCGGAGCATGATCTCACCGATGGTAATAAATTTCTGCGGACTGCCATTTTTCAAAAGGGGATTGGAGTGTTCCATGTTGCCGATACCTCCTCAGGATTCTTCTGTTTTATTATACCAAAATATTGGTGGATTTCAATAGGGCTTTTAAAAATATCTCCGAATTTTTGTACAATATGTCATCCGCTCCCGGAACAGAACCCATTCGACCGTTCCTTCATAGGCTGGCTCGGGAGGTTATGCCTATGAAACAGTATTTGATCACCTTTCGTTCCATCACCTTCGCGCAGAAGGGAGAGTGGGCCATGAAGAGGGCAGGGATCCCCTGCGCTCTGGGCCGCACCCCCCGGGATATGGAGGCCCGGGGCTGCGGCTACTGCCTAAAGGTGCGGGCGGAGGCGGCCCCGCAGGCGCTGAACGCCCTGAAAGCCGCCGGCGCGCCTTACCGGAAGCTCTATTTTTCCCGGGAGGACGGCGGATGGGAGGAGGCGGTCCTGTGATCTATCTCGACAACGGGGCCACCTCTTTTCCCAAGCCGCCGGAGGTGGCCCGGGCCATGGCGGGGGCGCTGAACCGCTGCGCCAACCCGGGCCGGGGCGGCTATCCCGCCGCCATGGAGGCGGCCCGGGCGGTCTATCGGTGCCGAAGCCTGGCGGGGGCGCTGTTCGACTGCCCCCCGGAGGCGGTGGTTTTCACGGGAAGCTGCACCCAGGGCCTGAATATGGCCATCCGCACCCTGGTAAGGCCCGGAGCCCGGGTGGCGGTGTCCGGTTTTGAACACAACGCCGTCACCCGGCCCCTCCATGCCCTGGGGGCGGAGCTGGTCGTGGCGGGCCGGCGGCTTTTTGACTGGGAAGACACCCTGACCCGCTTCCGGGACGCTCTGAGATCCGGCGTGGACGCGGCGGTGTTTACCCATGTGTCCAATGTCTTCGGCTATATTCTGCCGGTGGAGGAGATGGCGGATATGTGCCGGGAATGGAAAGTGCCCTTTGTGGTGGACGCCGCCCAGTCCGCCGGGACCCTTCCGGTTCGCCTGGGCCGCTGGGGGGCGGACTTCATCGCCATGCCGGGGCACAAGGGCCTGCTGGGCCCCCAGGGGACCGGCCTGCTGCTCTGCGGGCGGCTCCCGGAGCCTCTGTTCCAGGGGGGAACGGGCAGCGAATCCAGGCGCCCGGATATGCCGGACTTCCTGCCGGACCGGGGGGAGGCGGGGACGCTGAACGTGCCGGGGATCTGCGGCCTGGCGGAGGGAATCCGCACCGTGTCCCGGCTGGGGCTGGACACCATCCACCGCCGGGAGGCGGAGCAGGCGGCGCTGTGCGCCCAGGGACTGGAAAAGCTGGGCCTTCGTCCCTTCTTCGGCCCCCATCAGGGGGGCACGGTGTCCTTTCTGCCGGAGGGGGACTGCGAGGCGGCGGCGGAAACCCTGGCGAGGCACGGCATCGCCGTCCGGGCGGGGCTCCACTGCGCCCCGCTGGCCCATGAGAGCGCCGGGACGCTGGAAACCGGCACGGTCCGGGTGAGCTTCGGCTACAAGGCGGCGCCCTGGCAGACCCAGGCCATGCTCCAGGCTGCGGAGGCGCTGAAAGGCGGGAATGTAAATATTTTATGAAAACCTATTGCCATCCCGGTCCCAATCCGCTATAATAGAAAGGATAATAGGGTTGGTATGCGCAGTGGGATTCGCCGCTGCGGAAGGGGATAGAGACTATGGACGAGTTTATGACGAATGCCGAGGCCATCCTCCAGCAGATCAGTCAGATGAAGTGGACGGACTATCTGGATATTCTGTTGGTGGCCTTTTTGGTTTACCGAATTTTACCCATTCTCCGCTCCACCGGCACCATGCGGGTGGCAAGGGTGGTGCTGGTGGGCGTGGTCCTGGCCTGGGTGACGGCGCAGCTGAAGCTGTACACCCTGAGCTGGCTGCTGAATCAGATCCTGGCCATCGGCCTGATTGCCGTGGTGGTGCTGTTCCAGCCGGAGCTGCGGCGGATGCTGGACCACCTGGGGGGACTGCGCCTGCAAAACATTTTGGGGGTGGAGCGTCCTGCCCAGGCCATGGATCCGGTGATCGATCAGACGGTGATGGCCTGCGAGGTGATGAGCCGGGAAAAGGTGGGCGCGTTGATCGTCTTTGCCCGAGAGAACCAGCTGGAGGAATATTTCAAAACCGGCACGATCATCGACGGCCAGGTGTCGGAGCAGCTGCTGCGAAACATCTTTTTCCCCAAGGCGTCATTGCATGACGGCGCGCTGATCATCCGGGACGGCCGGGTGGCCGCCGCCGGCTGCGTCCTGCCCCTTTCGGAGAGCGAACGGCTCAGCGCCGATCTGGGCACCCGGCACCGGGCGGGCGTGGGCATGAGCGAGGTGTCCGACGCGGTGGTGGTGATCGTCTCCGAGGAGACGGGGGCCATTTCCGTGGCGGTGGGCGGGATGCTCAAGCGGCACCTGGCTCCTCAGACGCTGAACCGGCTGCTCCACAATGAGCTCTGCCCCAACGAGGAGCAGAAGACCGGCCTGGTGGTGCGCCTCCGCCAGAAGCTGATGAAGAAGGATAAGGAGGAGCAGAAGTGAAAAGTAAAATTTGGTCGGCGGTGCTGTCGCTGCTAATCGCCTTTGCCGGCTGGATCTATGTGATAACGGTGGTCAATCCAAATTCCGAAGCGGAATACTATAATATTCCGGTGGTCTTCACCAATGAAAGCGCCCTGGCGGACAGGGGCCTGATGATTACCTCCGGCAAGGACGCCACGGTGGATCTGCGGCTGTCCGGCAACCGGCAGGACCTGAATCTGCTCAACAGCTCCAATATTACCATCCAGGCCAACCTTTCCGGCATTTACGAGACGGGTCCCGCCCGGCTCACCTATTCCATTTTCTATCCCGGGGACCTGCCCAACACCGCCTTTGAGGTCCTGAGCCAAACACCCCAGCGGCTGGAGCTGACGGTGGAGCGGCAGCTGACCAAGACCATTCCCGTGGTGGTGGAATATACCGGCAGCCTTCCCGATCCGGGCCATTACCTGTGCGATAAGGAAACGCCGATTTTAAGCGACCAGACGGTGGAGGTGACGGGACCCAGCTCCGTGGTGGATCTGCTGGAGCAGGCGGTGATCCAGATCGACACCACCGACCATACCGAGACGTTTACCGACACCTATCCCATTACGCTGTGCGACGCCCAGGGGGAGCCGGTGAGTTCCGAGATGGTCAAGCCCAGCATCACCGAGGTGGACGCCACCTTAAATATCCGCATGGTCAAGGAGGTGCCCCTCCGTCTGGTGGTGAATCCCGGAGGCGGCGCTACCAGCGAGACCAGCGCCATCACCATTGAACCGGAGCGGATCATGGTTGCGGGCAGCGCCGCGGTGCTGGAGGACCTGAATGAGATCGTCCTGGGGACCATCGATCTGGGCACGCTCAACGGCCAGCCCCGGCTGGAGTTCACCATTACGCCGCCTGCCGGGGTGGAGAACCTCTCTGGGACCGCTATGGCCCAGGTGTCCATCAGCTTCCCCAATCTGCTGACAAAGAACTTCCGGGTGACGGACTTCATTCACCAGAATCTGCCCGAGGGGCTGGAGGCGGAGATCGTTACCAAGGAGTTGACCGTCACCGTCCGGGGTCCCAAGGAGATCATGGAGCGCATGAAGGACACGGACATGACGGCGGTGCTGGATCTGTCCAACGCCCAGCCCGGGACCTATTCGGCCAGGGTGCGATTCAACTTCGGCAGCGGCTTTGAAGGCGTGGGCGTGGTGAGCAGCTACGGCTATTACAGCGTTACCGTGACCGTCCAGGAGATCAATCCTGACGAAACAGAACCGGAGGGCGGCTAAATGGAACAGATCGCCAGGGTACAGCAGTGCCTCCCCTCCGGGGAGGCCAGGCTCCGGCTGGACCGGCAGAGCGCCTGCTCCGGGGACTGCCATCAGTGCGCCGGCTGCGGCGCGGCCCGGGAAACCCTGCTGTTCACCGCCCGGAACCCCATCGGCGCCCGCCCTGGGGAGCTGGTGACGGTCAAAAGCAGCTCCGGTCCGGTGCTTTTAGCGGCGGCGGTGCTTTATGGCGTGCCGGTGGCGCTGTTTTTCCTCGGCTATCTTTTGGGATACCTGGCATGGGACCAGGGACCGCTGCTGGGAGGCTTGGGATTCGTCCTGGGCATCGTCCTGGCGGTGGCCTATGACCGGCTGGTGGCCCGCAAGCAAAAGCTGATCTATACCATCACCGGGTACCCTGCGGCTGGGCCGCTTGAAACCTGGGAAAAAGGGGATAATAACGATTGATTAAGAGTATGACAGGCTACGGCCGGGCTGTGGAGACCGTGAACGGCCGGGAATTTACAGTGGAGCTCCGCGCCGTCAACAACCGCTATCTGGACTGCTCCGTGCGGCTGCCCCGAATTTTGTCCTTCGGAGAGGACGCGGTGCGGCAGGCGGTAAAGGCGGCGGTCTCCCGGGGCAAGGTGGATGTGAACATCACCGTCCGCTCGGAGGAGGCCGAGGAATCCCAGGTGCGGCTGAACACTGTTTTGGTAAAAGAGTACCTGGCCGCCATGCGCCAAATGGCGGAGGAATTTCAGGTCCGGGATGATATCAGCGTCTCCGTTTTGGCCCGCCTGCCGGAGGTTTTCACCGTGGAAAAGCCGGAGGTGGACGAGGAGCGGCTCCTGGCCGACCTGCTTTCCGCGGTGGGCAAGGCCCTGGAGGGCTTTGAGGCCATGCGGCGGCGGGAAGGGGAGGCCCTGGAGCGGGACCTTCGGACCCGGGCCGGGACCATTCTGGCCCTGGTGGCCCAGGTGGAGGAGGGCAGCGCCAAGACGGTGGAGGACTACCGCGCCCGGCTCACCGCCAAGCTCCAGGAGGTGCTTTCCTCCACCACCATCGACGAGAGCCGGATCCTCACCGAGGCCGCCATCTTCGCCGATAAGATCGCCGTGGACGAGGAAACGGTCCGCTTGCGCAGCCATCTGCACCAGATGGAGCAGATGCTCTCCGCCGGCGGGGCGGTGGGCCGGAAGCTGGACTTCCTGCTCCAGGAGATGAACCGGGAGGCCAACACCATCGGCTCCAAGTGCTCCGACCTGGCCCTGGCCCGGCTGGTTGTGGAGATCAAGGCGGAGCTGGAAAAAATACGGGAACAGACCCAGAACATAGAATAGAGGAAGCCATGAAGCTCATCAACATCGGTTACGGCGGTCTGGTGGCCGCCCAGCGGGTGCTGTCCGTGCTGGATCCGGACTCCGCCCCCATCAAGCGGACGATCCAGGAGGCCCGGGACCGTGGAATGCTCATCGACGCCTCCTACGGCCGGAAGACTCAGTCGGTGGTGCTGATGGATACGGACCATGTCATTCTCTCGGCCCTGCCGCCGGAGACCCTGGCGGCCCGGCTGGAAGAGGGGGAGGAACCGTCATGAGCGGGCGGCTGTATGTGATCTCCGGCGCCTCCGGGGTGGGCAAGAGTACGGTTCTGCGCCTGGTGATGGCCCAAAGGCCGGATCTGACCTTCTCCGTCTCCGCCACCACCCGTGCCCCCCGGTCCGGGGAGCGGGAGGGGATCAGCTACTATTTTCTCCCGGAGGAGACCTTCCGCAGCTGGATCGAGGCGGGAGAATTTCTGGAGTACGACGCCCACAACGGCTATTACTACGGAACCCCCCGGGGCCAGCTGGAGGAAAAGCTGGCGAGAGGGGACGTGCTGCTGGACATTGAGCCCAACGGGGCCTTCGCCGTCCGGCGGGCCCGGCCGGACGCCACCCTGATTTTCATCATGCCCCCCTCCCGGGAGGAGCTGGAACGCCGGCTCCGGGGCCGGGGGGACACGCCGGAGGCCGAGGTGGCGCTTCGGATGCAGCGGGCCGACTGGGAAATGGCCCAGCGGGTTTTCTATGACTATGTGGTGGAGAACCGCCAGCCGGAGGACTGCGCCGGCGAAATTCTAAAAATACTTTCCAAATAATGGAGGAACGATCAAATGCTTTATCCCCCTGTCGCGGATCTATTGAAAAAAGTGGACAGCCGTTACCTGCTCGTGAATCTGGTGGCCCATCGTGCCCGCCAGATCGAGGAGGAGGCGGAGGAATTTCAGGAAGAACTGCCGGACAAGCCGGTGACCATGGCCATCCGGGAGGTGGCGGAGGGCAAGCTCAACGCCTGCCTGAAGGACGATTATCTGAAATAAGTCTGGACGGGAGGGGCTTGGATGATTGCCAAAATCGCGGTGGCGGCGGCGACCTTCGCCATTGACAAGCCCTATTCCTACCGGGTGCCGCCGGAGATGGAGCTGTGCCCCGGCCTTCGGGTGACAGTCCCCTTTGGGAAGGGCAACCGGAGAACCGAGGGAGTCGTCCTGTCCCTCTCCCCAGGGGAGGATGGGGCGCTGAAAGCGGTGGAGCGGAAGCTGGATCAGGAGCCTCTGCTCAGCGAAACCATGCTTCATCTGGCGGCTTTCCATCGGGAGCGGTATTTCTGCACCTTTTACGACGCCGTGCGGGCCATGCTGCCCGCCGGACTGTGGTTCCGGGTCCAGGACCGGTATCGCCTGACGGAGGATCGGAGCTGGGAGACCAAGCCCCCCAAAAATCCCCACGCCGCGGCCCTGCTGCGGCTCCTGACGGACCTGGGCGGCGAGGGGGACGGAGAGATCCTTCGCAGCGCCCTTCCCTCGGACGAGGACTACGACAAAGCCATGGCCCAGCTCCTTCGGAAGAAATGGATCCGAGGGGAGCGGGCGTTTTTCCCCCGTTCCGGGGACAAGACGGAATTGGTCGCCACTCTGTCCGCCTCCCGGGAGGAGGTACGCGCGTTTTTGGAGCGCCGTACCCGGAGCGCGGGGCAGCAGCGGGCGGTTTTGGAGCTGCTCTGCGACATGGGCAGCGTCTCCGTCAAGGAGCTGTGCTATTTTACCGGGGCCAAGCCCGCTACGGTAAAGCGCCTGGCGGAGCTGGAGCTGGTAAGCCTGACCCAGCGCAATGTGCTGCGCTGCCGTCAGATCCGTCCGGCGGAGGATCCGGGGCCCTTGGAGCTGACGCCGGATCAGCAAAAGGTTTACGAGGCCCTCTCCCGGGAAATGGAACGGGAGAACCCCAAGCCGGCCCTGCTCTACGGGGTCACCGGCTCGGGAAAGACCTCCGTGTATCTCAAACTCATCGCCCGGTGCCTGGAGACCGGCAAAAACGCCCTGCTCCTGGTGCCGGAGATCGCCCTGACCCCCCAGCTTTTGAGCCTGGTGGCCGCCTATTTTGGGGACCGGGTGGCGGTGCTGCACAGCAGCCTGCCCGCCGGAGAGCGGTACGATCAGTGGAAGCGGGTCCGGGCGGGCCAGGCGCCGGTGGTGGTGGGCACCCGCTCGGCGGTGTACGCCCCCTGCCCCAGACTGGGCCTGATCGTTATGGACGAGGAGCAGGAGCATTCCTACCGCTCGGAAAACGCCCCCCGGTACTCCGCCCGGGAGATCGCCCTGTGGCGGGGGGCCAAGGAGGGGGCGCTGGTGCTTTTGGGCTCCGCCACCCCTTCTGTGGAGACCATGTACCGGGCTAAGACCGGGGCCCTGAGCCTTTACACCCTGCCCCAGCGGTACAACGGGCGGGCCCTTCCTCAGGTTCGGATCGTGGACATGGGGGCCGAAATTCGATCGGGGAACGACACCTCCCTCAGCGCACCCCTGCGGGAGGCTTTGCTTCAGCGGGTGGCGGCGGGAGAGCAGACCATTTTGTTTCTCAACCGCCGGGGCAACAGCCGGGCGCTGGTCTGCGTCAACTGCGGACATGCCCCCGAGTGCCCCCGGTGCAGCGCCCGGCTCACCTATCACAGCGCCAACGGGCGGCTGATGTGTCACTACTGCGGCTTTTCCCGTCCCGCCCCCAGCCGGTGTCCGGACTGCGGCGGTCCGCTGAAGCGGATCGGCACCGGCACCCAGAAGGTGCAGGAGGAATTGGAAACCCTGCTCCCGGAGACGGCCATCGACCGGATGGACGCGGACACGGTCAGCGCGGTCAACACCCACGAAAAGATCCTCACCCATTTCAGTCAGGACCGGGTGCCGGTGCTGCTGGGCACTCAGATGGTGGCCAAGGGCCTGAATCTGCCCGGGGTGACCCTGGTGGGGGTTCTGGACGGGGACCTAAGCCTGTACGGCGGCGGGTACCGGGCGGCGGAGACCACCTTCAATATGCTCACCCAGGTGGTGGGCCGGGCCGGACGGGGGGAGGCCCCCGGGGAGGCCATTTTGCAGACCATGCAGCCGGAGCATCCAGTGATCGCCCTGGCGGCGAAGCAGGATTACGACGGCTTTTACGAATTGGAGATCCAGCTTCGGCAGCGGCTGGGATATCCCCCCTTCGGGGACCTGGCGGTGATCACCTTCACTGGGCAGGAGGAAGACCGGGTGCTCCGTGGCGCGCAAAAGCTGCGGGACAGCCTGGTGGCCTGCCTGAGCCGGGCGCCCTACCGGGACCGGCACTGCGGGATCTTGGGTCCCGCGCCCTGCCCGGTGCCGAAGATCAACTACCATTTTCGCTACCGGCTCACCCTTCGCTGCCGGATGGACAAGGACCTGCGGGCGCTGCTGGCGTCGATGCTGCGGCAGTTCGGTAGGGACGGGGAGAACCGGGGCGTGACTGCCTTTGTGGACGTCAACGGATTTGATTAGAAAAGAGGAATAAGATGGGACTGCGAAAAATTTTCACGGACAAGGACCCTGCCCTGCACAAGGTGTGCAGGCCGGTGACGAAATTTGACCGGCGGCTGCACAGCCTGCTGGACGATATGAAGGAGACCCTGGCCGACGCCGCCGGGGTGGGCCTGGCCGCCCCCCAGGTGGGGATCCTCCGCCGGGTGGTGGTGGTGGACACCGGGGAGAAGGTCCTGGAGCTGGTGAACCCGGTGATCCTGGAGACCTCCGGGGAACAGGAGGGCCAGGAGGGCTGTCTCAGCGTGCCGGGGAAGTACGGCATTGTGAAGCGGCCCATGAATGTGAAGGTTCGGGCCCAGGACCGGGACGGGAACTGGTTCGAGGCGGAGGGCGAGGAGCTGATCGCCCGGTGCTTCTGCCATGAGCTGGACCACCTGGACGGCATTTTATACACGGAAAAAATGGAACGCTTTTTGACGGACGAGGAATTGGAGGCCCAGGATTGACAAAACCGCTGCGCCTGGTATTTATGGGCACCCCGGAGATCTCCGCCGTGTGCCTGAAGGAGCTGTTCACTGAAGAATTTGATATCGCCGGGGTCTATACCCAGCCGGACCGGCCCAAAAACCGGGGGATGAAGCTGCTGCCCTCCCCGGTGAAGACCCTGGCACTGGAGAACGGACTTCCCGTGTTCCAGCCGGAGAGCTTCCGGCAGCCGGAGACGGTGGAGGAGCTTCGGGCCCTCCGGCCGGACGTTATCGCCGTGGTGGCCTACGGGCGGATTTTGCCCCAGGCCGTGCTGGACATTCCGCCGCTTGGCTGCGTGAACATCCACACCAGCCTGCTCCCAGCGTACCGGGGCCCGGCCCCCTATCAGTGGGCGGTGCTGGACGGGAAGACGGAAACCGGCGTCACCGCCATGTATCTGTCCCTGGGGATGGACGAGGGGGATGTGATCGACGCCGTCAAGACCCCCATCTACCCGGAGGAGACCGCCGGGCAGCTTTTGGAGCGGCTTTCGGTTTTGGGGGCGGAGCTTTTGCGCAAAACCCTGCGCCGTTTGGCCCAGGGCCCGGTGCCGGGGACCCCGCAGGACGGTTCCCTGGCCACCTATGCCCCCATGCTGGACAAATCCATGGCGCCCATCGACTTTTCCAAGCCTGCCCGCCGGGTCTGCGACCAGGTCCGGGGCCTGCACCCCTGGCCCGTGGCCACCGCGGTCATCGGGGGTACTTCCTTTAAAATTCACGCTGCCCGCCCGGTGGAGGCGCCCCGGGAGGCGGCCCCGGGTACGGTGCTGGGGCTGACCAAAACCGGCCTGGTCGTCGCCTGCGGCGAAGGCGCGGTGGAGATTCGCACCCTCCAGGCCCAGGGCGGCAAGGCTATGCCGGCGCCGGATTACTTCCGGGGCCACCCCCTTCCCCAGCCGTGACGGCCCGGGAAACGGCCCTCCGGGCCCTGATCCTCTGCCGGCGGAAGGACGCCTGGCCCAACGCCGCCCTGAAATCCGCCCTGGCGGAGAGCCGGGCGGACCGCCGGGACGCGGCCCTTTCTACCCGGTTGTGCTATGGGGTGCTGCAAAACCGGCGAAAAATGGATTTTTATCTGAAACAGCTCCTTTCGGGCCGGATCAAGGATCTGCGCCCCACGGTGCGGGACATTCTCCACCTGGGGCTGTATCAGATCTTGGAAATGGACCGGGTGCCGGACTCCGCCGCCGTCAACGAGTCGGTGGAGCTGGCCAAGCGGTTCTGCCGGGAGCAGCGGAACGCCTCCGGCCTGGTCAACGCCGTTCTCAGAAGAGCTTCCCGGGAGCGGGCAACCCTGCGTGCCCCGTCCTCCCTGGCGGACCGGTACAGCCACAGCCCCGAACTCATCGCCCTGCTCCGGGAATACGCCGGGGACGACATCGAGGCGGTGCTTGCCGCCAACAACGCCGCGCCCCCCACCGTCATTCAAACGAACACCCTGAAAATCACCCCGGAGGCGCTGTTGGCCCGCCTGGAAGGGGAGGGGGCCCGGGCGGCGATTCACCCCTGGCTTCCCGGCTGCTTAAAGCTGACCGAGTCCGGCCCGGTGGACGCCCTGCCGTCCTTCCGGGAGGGACTGTTTTACATCCAGGACGCCGCCGCCCATCTGGCGGCCCTGTGCGCCCTGACGCCGGAGCCCCAGAGCCGGATCCTGGACTGCTGCGCCGCCCCTGGGGGCAAATCCGTGGCCCTGGCCATCGCCCTGGCGGGGCGGGGAACGGTTTACGCCTGTGACATTCACCCCCACAAGCTGCCCCTGATCAAGCGCAACGCCGCCCGCCTGGGCCTGACCAATCTCCGGGTCCTGGAGCGGGACGCTTCTAAAATCGATCCCGGCTTCGTCGGGCGCATGGACGCCGTTTTGGCGGACGTGCCTTGCTCGGGCTATGGGATCATCCGAAAAAAGCCGGATCTGCGGGACAAGCTGCCCGGGGCGGATCTGCCGGCCCTCCAGGCCGCGATCCTGGACGCCCAGGCGGAACACGTCCGGCCCGGCGGGGTGCTGGTCTACTCCACCTGCACCCTGGTCCGCCGGGAAAATGAGGAGGCGGTGGAGGCGTTTTTGAAGCGCCGCCCGGACTTTTCCTTAGAACCGCTGCCCCTGCCGCCGGGTCTACCGGAAAAGGAAGGCATGGTGGCCCTGCTGCCGGGAAAATACGACACCGACGGCTTTTTTATCAGCCGAATGCGGAGGAAGCTATGAGCCAGCATCTTCGTTCCCTGCTCCTGCCGGAGCTGACGGCCCTGATGGGGGAGCTGGGCCAGCCCGCCTTCCGGGCCAGGCAGCTCTACGCCTGGCTCCACAAGCCTGCGCGGACCTATGAAGAGATGACCAATCTGCCCCGCCCCCTTCGGCAGACGCTGGCGGAGCGGTACCCCCTGACCCCGCCGGAGATCGTCCGGAAGCAGGTTTCCAAGCTGGATGGCACCGTCAAATATCTCTGGCGGCTATGCGACGGCAGCTGCGTTGAGACGGTGCTGATGCGCTATTCCTATGGCAATACCGTCTGCGTCTCCTCGGAGGTGGGCTGCCCCATGGGCTGCGTGTTCTGCGCGTCCACACTGGGGGGCCTGGTCCGGCGGCTGGAGCCCCAGGAAATCTTGGACCAGGTACTCTTTACCCAGCTGGACCAGGGAGAGCCAATCTCCCATGTGGTGCTGATGGGCATCGGGGAACCTCTGGACAATTTTGAAAACGTGCTTCGGTTCCTGGCCCTGGTGAACAGCCCGGAGGGCATGGGCCTGTCCATGCGGCACATCAGCCTCTCCACCTGCGGCCTGGTGCCGAAAATCGACGCCCTGGCGGAGAAGAAGCTCCAGCTGACCCTGTCCGTTTCCCTCCACGCCCCCACCGACGAGATCCGCAGCCGGATCATGCCGGTGAACCGGGTCTATCCCCTGGAGCAGCTGATGGGGGCCTGCCGGCGGTACTTTTCCGCCACCAACCGGCGGATCTCCTTTGAATACGCCATGATCCGGGGGGTCAACGACAGCCCGGACCAGGCCAGGCAGCTTTTAGCGCTGCTGAAGGGCTTCCCGGCCCATGTCAACCTGATCCCCCTGAACCGGGTGGCGGAGAGCCCCCTGGTTCCCAGCACCCGTCCGGCGGTGGCGGCCTTTCAGGAGCTGCTGGAATCCGGAGGCGTGCCCGCCACGGTGCGCCGCACCTTGGGCGGGGACATCGACGCCTCCTGCGGCCAGCTGCGCCGAAAATATACCCAAGAACATTCTATCTAAACGAAAGGAAAGGAGCGGGTCCTATGCAGAACTGGGCCCTGACCGATCCCGGCTGCGTCCGGCTTCAGAACCAGGATACCTATTTGATCGAACCTCTGGATCGGGGCACCCTGCTGTGCGTCGTGTGCGACGGCATGGGCGGCGCCAAGTCCGGCAACGTGGCCAGCTCCTTGGCGGCGGAGGTCTTTGTCCAGGAGGTCAAGCGCAGCTACACCCCCCTGATGGACCAGGAAAAGGTGGACCGGATGCTCCAGGGGGCGGTGAAGCTGGCAAACTTCACGGTCTACGACCAGTCGGAGCAGTTTGAGGAGTTCACCGGCATGGGGACCACCCTGGTGTCCCTGCTGATCCGGGGCAAGGACGTGACCGTGGTCAACGTGGGGGACAGCCGAGCCTACTGCGTGGACCGGGCCGGTATTCATCTGCTCACCGTGGACCACTCCCTGGTGCAGATGATGGTCGAGCGGGGGGAGCTGACCCCCGAGTGCGCCCGGAGCTATCCGGGGAAAAATTTTATCACCCGCGCCATCGGCACGGAGCCGGTGGTGGAGATCGACCTGTTCCACCGCAGGGTGGAGCGGGGGGACTGCCTGCTGCTGTGCAGCGACGGACTTTCCAACATGATGGACGACCAGGAGATCCTTTTTGAGGTGGCCCATGGCATCAACAAGCAGTACTGCTGCCAGCGTCTGCTGGAGATCGCCAAGAACCGGGGGGCCCCGGACAATGTCACCAGCGTCCTGGTCCAGATCTAGCGAAAGGAGTGTCACCTATGGATATGGATAAATACATCGGCCGGCTGTTGGACAATCGGTATGAGATCCGAGAGGTCATCGGCATGGGTGGTATGGCGGTGGTGTACAAGGCCCGGGATCACCGTCTGAACCGCTTTGTGGCTGTCAAAATATTGAAGGATGAGTATTCCCAGGACGAGGAGTTCCGCCGCCGTTTCCACGCCGAGAGCCAGGCCGTGGCCATGCTCAGTCACCCCAACATCGTGTCGGTCCACGACGTCTCCAACACCAAAGAGGTGGACTACATCGTGATGGAGCTGATCGAAGGGATCACCCTCCGGCAGTACATGGAGAAGAAGGGCGTTCTCAACTGGAAGGAGACGCTGCACTTCGCCATCCAGATCGCGAAGGCCCTGGAGCACGCCCACAGCCGGGGCATTGTCCACCGGGATATCAAGCCCCATAACGTGATGATCCTGAAAAACGGCTCGGTGAAGGTGGCCGATTTCGGCATCGCCCGGGTCATGTCCAAGAGCAACACCCTGACCAAAGAGGCCCTGGGCTCGGTGCATTACATCTCCCCGGAGCAGGCCAAGGGGGGCCGGGTGGACAACCGCTCGGATATCTACTCCCTGGGCGTGGTGATGTATGAGATGATCACGGGCCGCCCCCCCTATGACGGGGAATCGCCCGTGGCGGTGGCCATCCAGCATATCAACGGCGGCGCGCCCCTGCCCTCCACTCTGAACCCCAATATCCCCGGAGGCCTGGAGCAGATCATCATGAAGGCCATGTCCCGGGAGCCGGCCGACCGGTACGACACCGCTACCGCCATGCTCTATGACATGGACGAGTTCCGCAAGGACCCCACCATGCTCTTTGAGTACAATCTGCCGCCCATTGACGATGTGACCAAGCTTCGCCATCCTGTGGCGGAGCAGGAGCAGCCCGCTCCCCGGACCACGGCGGAACGGGTGGCGGAGAAGCGGGGAGAGCAGCCGCGGACCACCCGGCGGATGGCGCCTGTCGCCACCCAGTCCCAATCTCCCCAGCCCCGCCGGTCCACCTCCGGCGCTTCCCGGAGCGGCCAGAGCCGCCGAACGGAGGAGCGGAGCGCCCAGGAGCGGGCCCGGAAGGAGGAACAGGAGCGGGAGGAAGCCGAGTCCCGCAGTAAGATCGCGGTGACGGCCATCGTCGCCTGCTCGCTGGTGGCGGTGGTTGCCATCGGCGTGTTCCTGTGGGCCATTTTAAGCAGCGGCAGCTTCTTCCCCAGCCAGGAGACGGTGAAGGTGCCTCGGCTGCTGGGCAAGGACTTTGACAGCCTCCCCGCCTACACCCAGATCCAGGTGGTTCGGGGCGGTAGCCAGTACTCGGCGGACTATCCCGAGGGGCAGATCCTCAGCCAGGACCCTGTGGCAGGGACGGAGGTCGCCCAGGGCAGCCGGGTCTATGTCATCGTCAGCCAGGGCCCGGAACCCACGGATCCGGTCCAAAAGATGCAGGACCTGGTGGATATGCAGTACGAATACGCCGAGGAATTTCTCAACCGCCTGAATATGGATCTGCACATCATGCGCAGGGAGGAGTACAGCGACACCATTCAGGAGGGCTACATCACCCGTACCGAGCCCTTCCGGGACCAGCCCATCCAGAAGGGGGACACCATTACCCTCTGGGTGAGCCAGGGCCCCAAGCCCGGGGTGATGCCCAACCTGCTGAACATGAAGGAGGAGGACGCCACCCGGGATCTGAACAGTCTGGATCTGGCCCTGGTGATCAGCCGCCAGGAGGAGGCCAGCAGCGCGGTGGAGGAGGGGCGCGTTATCCGCACCGATCCTGCCGTGAACCAGCCCCTGACCCGGGGCCAGCAGGTGATCATCGTGATCAGCAGCGGCCCCAAGAAGGTCAAGATGCCGGATGTGACGGGCCTGAGCTATTCCGACGCCATGCAGATGCTGGCCAGCTGGGAGCTGACCAACGTAAAACGGGAGGTGGTGGACAGCGACCGGCCCAAGGACGAGGTGGTGGAGCAGTCCGTGGAGAAGGACACGGAGATCCCCATCAACACGGAGATCGTGCTGACTGTCTCCAGCGGCACGCCGCCCCAGCCCAAGACCATCAATGTGTCCTTCGATTTCCAGGCGCCCGCCAATGACTTCCTCTTTGCCATTACCGACAGCACGGGCCAGTATGTCTTTGGGCCGACGCTCCTTCCTGCCGGGACCCAGAGCAAAGTCGTCACCCTCACGGGCAGTGGGGTCCAGACCTTTACCGCCTATATTGACGGGCAGGCCGTGGGCGACTACAAAGTGGATTTTGACGGGAGCGGTGGATGAGCCAAAAAGAAGTAGGACGCATCGTCCGTTCGCTCAGCGGATTTTATGAAGTCTCCTGTCCCGACGGGGAAGTGACCTGCCGGGCCCGGGGGATCCTGCGGCGGGACAAGCCTCCCCTGACGGGGGACCTGGTGGAGATCTCCCGCCAGGGCCGCCAGGGGACGGTGGAGGCCATCCTCCCCCGGAAAAATTCCTTTCTCCGGCCCGCGGTGGCCAACATCGACGCGCTGGTGATCTTCGCGGCCGGGGTCAACCCGGTGACGGAGCCCTTCCTCATCGACCGGGTGGCGGCCATTGCCCAGAGCCGGGAGGTCCCGGTGCTGCTGTGTATTAACAAAAGCGACCTGGAGCCCGCCGACGCCCTCCGGGAGATCTACCGGCGGGCGGGATTTCCGGTGTTCTCCACCAGCGCCGTCACCGGCCAAGGGGTGGAGGAGCTTTGGCAGGCCATTCGGGGTAAGCTCACCGCCTTCACCGGCAACTCCGGGGTGGGCAAGAGCAGCATCCTCAACGCCCTGTGCCCCACGCTGGCCCTTCCCACCGGGGAGGTGTCGGAAAAGCTGGGCCGGGGCCGGCACACCACCCGCCATGTGGAGCTTTACCGGCTGGGGGAGGACACTTATGTGGCGGACACCCCGGGCTTCTCCTCCTTCGATACCGAGCGGATGGAGCTGACGGACAAGGAGACGCTGCAATACGCCTTCCCGGACTTTGCCCCCCACCTGGGGCGCTGCCAGTTTCGGGACTGCACCCACCGGTCCGAACCGGGCTGCGCCCTGCGGGCCGCCCTGGAGCGGGGCCAGGTGGAAAAAACCCGATACGAAAGCTATCTCCGGCTGTATGCCCAGGCGGAACAGATCAAGCCCTGGGAGCTGGAAAAAAGAGAGGAGAAATCACTTTGAACGACCAAAAAATCAAATGGATCACCCGCACCGGGGCGCTGACGGCCCTGCTCATCGCCCTCCAGTGGGCCACGGCTGGGACCAGCGCCTTTGCCGGGCAGTACATCACCGGCTCCTGCGTCAACTGCGTTTTGGCGGTGGCGGCCCTGCTCGCTGGGCCTTGGAGCGGCGTGGTGGTGGCGGTGGCGTCCCCGTTTTTCGCCTTTTTCCTGGGGATCGGGCCCAAGTGGCTGCCCATCGTGCCCATGATTAGCCTGGGCAACACCTGCTTTGTGCTGCTGCTGCACTTCCTGGCGGGGAAAAACGCCCCCCTGTGGCGGCAGGCCCTGGGACTGATCGTCAGCGCGGCGGTAAAGGCGCTGGCGCTGTACGCGGGGGTGGTCAAGCTGCTGATCCCCGTCCTGGGGGACACCCTCAAGGGGCCCCAGATCCAGACCTTTACCGCCATGTTTTCCTATCCCCAGCTGGTTACGGCCCTCATTGGCGGCGCCGTGGCGCTCATCATTCTTCCCCTGCTGAAAAAAGCGCTGAAGGAAACGTAGGCATCCCATTGAACCGAAAAACGGGCGTTCTCAAAGGAAGAACGCCCGTTTTTTCTATGCGCTTGCGGCTCCACCGCCTGGCAGGGCCCCGCTTTCCGGTGAAAAGCCGCCTTTTCCTCGCCGGATGCCGCTCCGGGGGCTATTTCCGGACCCAGTTTACCCGCCCGGGGACCGGGGGCGACTCGTAAAACCGGGCGGTCTGGTCCCGGTGGGTGTCGTTCCACTTGTCGAACCCCGCCGGGGCGATATGGCCGCCGTACTGGCACTCCTGAAATACGCACAGCCCATAGTCCCGCCAGGGCCGGGCCAGATAGATGCTCCCCGGGGCCACCGTCTCCTGGGCGGTGAACCGGCACCGTAAAAATAAGAACCCCTTTTCCTGATCCTTTTCATGGGCCGGGGCGGCGGCGTAGCCGCAGCCCCGCACATCGTACACCGACCGGATCTCGCAGTTTTCAAACACCGCCTCGCCGCATCCGAAGATAAAGTCCACTGTTCCCTCGATCCGGCAGTGGGAAAACCGCTGGCGGCAGACCATTTCCCTGCGGAGGCAGTCCGGCAGGAAGCCGTCGTACCGGGCGATGAGATCCCGGGGCAGAGGCCCTAAGAACAGGGTGTCCTGGGTGGAGGCCAGGCGGCACCGGTTCATGGCGAACCGGTCTCCATAGACGGTCAGGGCTACCTCCTGGCCCTTTTCCTCCGGGCGCCCGGCGTCGTTGACGATGGCCAGGTCCTCCATGGTCACGCCCTCGGCGCACACCGCCACGGTCCAGGTCCGGAAGGTGATGTATTCCCGGCCCTGCTCATCCAATTTTTTGGCGTAGTCGTCCCAGACAAGGATGGTCTTATCCGCCCCCGCCCCCCGGATGGTGATATCGGGGGCGTCGATCAGGAGCTTGGTCCGGTAGACCCCCGGGGCCAGCGAAATGGTCTGCCCCGGCCGGGCGGAACGGACGGCTTCCCGCAATTCTTCAGCGGTATGTACCATGTTTTTTCCCTCCGCGGCGCTTGATGATGCTATTATAACCGGAAAAAGGCCCGCTGTAAATATTGTACAAAATTACATCCGATTTGTCTAAAAAGTAGTCTGTTTTGTCTATGTACAGAAAAACCGCCATCATGTATAATTGATGATGTAAAGGAACCCGAAATATAGGCATTTTGCACAACACTATCGTGAAATCGACGGGATCATTCCGGGCTCAGGCCGGGGAAAACCCGTTAAAATGCTGAATATTTCGGGGTTTTCGCAAGCTGACGGGACCTCCGCGGAGGGAAGAAAATGGAGAGAAGACGCAGCTTCGGGGAGTACCGGGCCATCGATCTGGCCATTTGGGCGGTGCTTCTGGGAGTTTTTGAATTTATCATTGTGGGGGCGGCCAACTGGTGGTTTCCCGGCCAGCCCTACACTGTGTCCCTGGCGGGGGCCATCGCCGCCATTGTCTATATGCGCTGGGGCTACTGGGGCTGCCTTCACGCGGCCCTTGCCGGGCTGGTATTCAGCTACTTTTCCGGCGGGGACGGGCGGCAGATGCTGATCTACGCGGTGGGCAACCTGGCGTCCCTGGCCCCGGCGGTATGGCTCATGGCGCTGGGGAAGGAAAAGGTCAGGACGGGGTACTATCTGTCGCTGATCTTTCCCTTGGTGGTGCTGCTTTCCATGCAGGCGGGGCGGGCGCTGATGGCCCTGGCCCTGGGGGCGGCGCCGAGGGAGGCGATCGACTTCTTCACAACAGACAGTCTGTCGCTTCTATTTACTTTTGTGATCATCTGGATAGCGCGAAAGCTGGACGGTGTCTATGAGGATCAAAAACATTATCT
>CANRQC010000015.1 GCA_947632695.1 uncultured Oscillospiraceae bacterium
GATATCCAGAAGGCCATCCAGACCTCCGATCTGGGGATCAACCCCCAGAACGACGGGCGGGTGATCCGTCTGGTATTTCCCCAGCTCACCGAGGAGCGCCGCCGGGACCTGGCCAAGCAGGTCAAAAAGTACGCCGAGGAGGCCAAGGTGGCCCTGCGGAACATCCGTCGGGACGGCATGGACTATGTGAAGGCTTTGAAGAAAAAGTCCGAGATCACCGAGGACGAGCAGAAAAAGGCCGAAAAGGACCTTCAGGAGCTGCTGGACAAGTACATCAAAAAGGTGGACGACGCCCTGGCGGTGAAGGAAAAGGAACTGATGGCGATTTGACCGGCAAATCCACCGGGGCCCTTTGGGGCCCCCGGTTGGGATTTGCCATTTCTGAAATCAGGGAGAATTGATGGGAGATTCTGTTTTTCCGCCGCCCCGGCATATTGCCATCATCATGGACGGCAACGGGCGGTGGGCGAAGTCGCGGGGCCTGCCCCGCACCGCCGGCCACGCCGCCGGCGCGGAGGCTTTTCGGCGGATCGCCAACTACTGCCGGAGTCTGGGCGTGGAATATCTGACCGTCTACGCCTTTTCCACGGAAAACTGGCGGCGCTCCGGGGAGGAGATCGCCGGGATCATGGGCCTGCTGGAAAAGTACCTCCGGGAGGCCCTGGCGGATATGGACAAGAACCGGGTGCGGTTCCGCTTTTTCGGGGACTTAAGCCGCCTGAGCGAAAAGCTCCGGGCGCTGTGCCGGGACGCGGAGAATCGCTCGGGAAGCTATGACGTGCAGGTGAATTTCTGCCTGAACTACGGCGGGCGAGACGAGATCGTTCGGGCGGCCCGGGCCTTCGCCCAAGCCGCGGTCCAGGGAGAGGCGGACCCGGCGGCGCTGACGGAGGAGACCTTTTCTGGATACCTGTACTCCGCCGGGGTGCCGGATCCGGAGCTGATCATCCGTCCATCCGGAGAGAAGCGGATCAGCAATTTCCTTCTGTGGCAGGCCGCCTACGCGGAATTTGTCTTTCAGGATATATTATGGCCCGACTACCAGCCGGAAGATCTGGACGCGGCCATTGCGGAATACCACCGGCGGTCCCGCCGGTTTGGAGGCGCTTAACGAATGATGTCTACGAGAATTATCACGGCGGCGGTGCTGCTGCCGCTGCTGCTTTTGACGGTTTTGGTCCTGCCCAAGATCTTTACCGCCATTTTGTTTGGAGTCATGTCCGCCTTTGCCGCCTATGAGCTGCTCTACTCCACCGATCTGGTCCAGCATCCCCGGCTTGTGGCGTACAGCATGGCGGCGGCGTTTTTGGTCAACCTGTGGAGCTATTTCGGCTCCCCCGAGGCCTGGGGAATGCTGGGGGCCCTGATCTTCACCACCCTGCTCTTTGGGGAGATGATGGCCTCCCATGTGAAGGTGCGCTTTGAAAAGGTAGCACTGTGCCTGGCGGCGGGGCTGCTGCTGCCGTTTTTGCTGTCCGGCCTGGTGCGGATCCACGCTGGGAAGTATGGACGCTATCTGATCCTGATTCCCTTCGTCCTGGCCTTCCTGTCGGACACCGGGGCGTATTTTGCCGGACGGGCCTTCGGGAGCCACAAGCTTTCTCCGGTAATCAGCCCCAACAAAACCATCGAGGGAGCCGTCGGCGGCGTGCTGACGGCCATGCTGGGCATGGTGATCTACACCCTCATTATGCAGGTGGGCTTCCAGTTTAAGGTCAATTACCTTTTTGCCTTGGTTTACGGCCTGCTGGGCTCTCTGGGCGCCATTCTGGGGGACCTCTGGTTCTCCGTCATCAAGCGCCAGACCGGCATCAAGGACTATGGCAATCTGATCCCCGGCCACGGCGGCATTCTGGACCGGTTTGACTCCATGATGGTGGTGGGCCCCCTGACCGAGGCCCTTCTGCTGCTGCTTCCCGTAGTGGTGGGGGAATAAAATGGTTCGCAATCTCTGTATTCTGGGCTCCACCGGCTCCATCGGGCGGCAGAGCCTGGAGGTGGCCGCCCATCTGGGCATACCTGTTTCCGTCCTGGCCGCTGGGACCAAAATTGATCTTCTGGCGGAGCAGTGCCGGACCTTTCACCCCAAGCTGGCGGTGACCGCCACCCAGGAGGGGGCGGAGGCTTTAAGTCAGGCCCTGTCCGGCCAGCCCATCCAAATCGCCTGGGGGGAGGCGGGGCTGCTGGAGGCCGCCGCCTTTCCGGAGACCGACTGCGTCATCACCGCCGTGGTGGGGATGCTGGGCTTGAAGCCCACCCTGGCGGCCATTGCCGCCAAAAAACGCATTGGCCTGGCGAACAAAGAGACCCTGGTCTGCGCCGGGGAGCTGGTGATGGCGGCTGCGGCCCGCTATGGGGCGGAAATCGTCCCTGTGGACTCGGAGCATTCCGCCATTTTTCAGTGCCTCATGGGCTGCGCTGACCGCCGGGAGGTGGAGAAGCTGCTGCTGACCTGCTCCGGCGGGCCCTTTTTTGGCAGGAGCCGCGGAGAGCTGGAAACCGTCACCAGCCAAGACGCCCTGCGCCATCCCAATTGGCGGATGGGTCCCAAGATCACCGTGGACTGCGCGACCCTGATGAACAAGGGCCTGGAGGTCATCGAGGCCATGCGGCTCTACGGCCTGCCCCAGAACCGGGTGGAGGTGCTGATCCACCGGCAGAGCGTCGTCCACTCCCTGGTTTCGTTCCGGGACGGGGCGGTGCTGGCCCAGCTGGGCTCGCCGGATATGCGGCTACCCATTCAGCTGGCCATGACCTATCCGGAGCGGGTGGAGAGCCTGGCCCCGCCGCTGGATCTGACGGTCTGCGGGCCCCTGACCTTTGAAAAGCCGGACCTGGAGACGTTTCCCTGTCTGGCCCTGGCCCTGGCCTGCGCCCGGGCGGGGGGGACCGCCTGCGCCGCCATGAACGGCGCCAACGAGGCGGCGGTGGCTCTGTTTTTAAAAGACCAAATCGGGTTTTACGACATTTATCGCCGGGTCTCCCAGGCCGTAGACGCGGTCCCCTATGTCCGACAGCCAAATCTGGATCAGATCTTGGAGGCGGACCGGCTTGCCCGGGCCCTTGCCGGGGAGCTCTGACGGAAAGGAAGGAACATCTTGAGCATTCTCTTTGCCATCGTGCTGTTTAGCGTGCTGATCTTCGTCCACGAGCTGGGGCATTTTATCACCGCCAAGCTCTCCGGGGTGCAGGTCAACGAGTTTTCCCTTTTTATGGGCCCCGCCATCTACAAAAAGCAGGTGGGGGAGACCCTGTACGCCATCCGGTGCATCCCCATCGGCGGCTACTGCGCCATGGAGGGGGAGGATGAGGATTCGGATAATCCCCGCTCCTTCCAGCGGGCCGCCTGGTGGAAGCGGCTGATCATTTTGGCCGCCGGGTCCTGCATGAACCTGCTGGCCGGGCTGGTGATCTTCGCCATCGTCTTCGCCCCGGCCCAGCAGTTTGTCACGCCCGTGGTCGCGCAGATGGAAGAAAACTGCTCCATGGCGGAGGGAGGACTCCAGGTGGGGGACCGGATACTGGCGCTGGACAATGAGCGGATCTACGTTCAGAACGATTTTTCCATGCTCCTGAATCTCAAGAAGGCGGCAGCCCACGACATGACCGTCCTCCGGGATGGGCAGACGGTGGTTTTGAAGCAGGTGCCCACGGTGACAAAGGAGTACGCCAACGACGACGGCACGGTTTCCCTGCGCTACGGGCTGAGCTTTTCCGTGGAGAAGGCCACCTTCGGTAGCCGGATGGCGTATGTATGGAACACGGCGGTGGACACGGTGCGCATCGTCCGGCTGAGCCTTCAAATGCTCCTGACCGGTCAGGCAGGCCTGCAGGATATGACCGGGCCGGTGGGCATCGTCCAGGAGATCAGCGATACGGCGGCGGCGTCCCCGGACGCTCTTTCCGCCTTCCTCAATATGCTCTACTTCGGCGGCTTTTTGGCGGTGAACCTGGCGGTCATGAATCTGCTGCCCATTCCCGCCCTGGACGGCGGGCGGATCGTCTGCCTGCTGCTGACCACGGCGGCGGAGGCCGTCCTCCGGCGCAAGATCAATCCCAAGTACGAGGCGTATCTCCACGCCGGGGGCATGGTGCTGCTGCTCCTGCTGATGGCGGTGGTGACCTTTAAAGACCTTTTCACCATTTTCCGGGGGTAAAACGATGACAAGATCCATTCGTGTGGGGGACGTGCGGATCGGCGGCGGCGCGCCGGTATCCATCCAGTCCATGCTGAATAAGCCCACCACCGATATTCCGGGCTGCCTGGAGCAGCTCGCCGCGCTGAAGGCCGCCGGGTGCCAGATCGCCCGGCTGGCGGTGCCCAACCGGGCGGCCGCCCGGGCCTTTGGGGATATTTGCAAGGAAAGCCCCCTGCCGCTGGTAGCGGATATCCACTTTGACTATGAGCTGGCCATTCTGGCCGCCCAGGGCGGCGCGGCAAAGATCCGCATCAACCCGGGCAACATTGGCGGCGCGGACCGAGTGCGGGCGGTGGTGGCCGCCTGCCGGGACCGGGGCATTCCCATCCGCGTCGGCGTCAACGGCGGCAGCCTGGACAAGGCCCTGCTGGAAAAATACGGCCACCCCACGGCGGAAGCCCTGGTGGAGAGCGCCTTTTCCCACATTGCCCTGCTGGAGCGGGAAGGGTTTTACGATATTTGCGTGTCCATGAAGTCCTCGGATGTTTCCACCATGGTCCGGGCCGCCCGGCTGTTCCGGCAGCATAGCGACTATCCCTTGCATATCGGCGTGACGGAGACGGGGCCCATAGAAATGGGCCGGATCAAGTCCGCCATGGGCATCGGGGCATTGCTCTTAGACGGCATTGGGGATACCGTCCGGGTCAGCCTTACCGGCGACCCGGTGGAGGAGGTTTTCGCCGCCAAGGCGATCCTCAAGGCCGCCGGGGTGCGGAAGGAAGGGGTCAACATCATCTCCTGCCCCACCTGCGGCCGGACCCGGATCGACCTGATCGGCCTGGTGGACCAGGTGGCAAAAGCGCTGCAAGACTGCGAAAAGCCCATCACCGTGGCGGTCATGGGCTGCGTGGTTAATGGGCCTGGGGAGGCCCGGGAGGCGGATATCGGCATTGCCGGAGGCGACGGCTGGGGGACATTGTTCCAGAAGGGCCGGGAGCCGGTGAAACTGAGCTACGAGGAGCTGCTGCCCGCCCTTTTGGCCCGGATCGACGCCCTTTGATCCTATTTTGGAGGCAACCATGAACCAAAGCATCCCATTTTTCAAGCTGTTTTCGGACTATCACCCGACTGGCGCGGTAGCGAAGGCGTTTTCCGACGCCCAGGTGCTGCAGCTGGACATCGACGTGGTCCGCCGCGGTATTTCCGCCCAGGTACACAGTCCCGCATACATCCCCCGGCGGCTCTACGATCAGGCCGTCGGGGAGCTTCGTGATTTATACGGAGCGAACCGGTTTTCCCTGAAGCTGACATATCCCGCCGGGGAGCTTTCCAATGTGGAAAACGAGACCCTGCTGGAGCTGTTCGTCTCCCAGAACTCCATGAACCGGGGCGCCCTGGCGGGCGCGGCGTGGGAATGGACGGGAAACACCCTCACCGTCCGCCTCCGGGGCAACGGGAAAAAGGCCCTGGAGGAATCCGTCCCCATGGTCCGCCTGGCCCTGATGGATCAATTCGGCGCCCAGCCGGAGATCGTCATCGAGGCCGGGGCGGACCTGTCCGGACAGGCCCTGTTCGACGCCATGGACGCCATCCGTGTCAGCGCCATGGGGGATCTGCCCCTGCCTCTGGCCCCCAGGGAGAAGAAATCTGCCGCCCAGGGGGACCACACCTGTTTTTATGGCCGGCCCATCAAGGGCGCGCCCATCCCCATGGAGCAGCTGGATCTGAACATGGGCACCGTGGTGGTGGAGGGGAAGATCTTCGCCCTGGCCCACCGGGAACTGAAAAAGCGGAACGCCTGGGTAATCAACTTCGACATGACCGACAATACCGGCTCCATCCGGGTCAGCCGGTTCATGGAGCAGGGGGAGGCCAAACCGGTCCTGGAAAAGCTCCGGGTCGGCGCGGTGGTGAAGGTCAAGGGCAAGCTGGGCGTCAATAATTTTGACAACGAGATCAATTTAAGGCCCGACGCCATGATGTTCGGCCAGGCCAATCCCCGCCGGGACATGAACCCTGACGGCAAGCGGGTGGAGCTGCATCTGCACACCACCATGAGCAACATGGACGCCCTGACCGACACGGCGGCTGCAGTGAAGCAGGCGGCGGCCTGGGGCCACCGAGCCATCGCCATCACGGACCACGGGGTGGCCCAGTCCTTCCCCGACGCCATGAAGGCCGCCAAGGGTACCAAGGTGGCGGGCACGGACCAGGATATTAAGATCCTGTACGGCTGCGAAGGATATTATGTAAACGATGTGGACGACCGGATCGCGGTCCACGGCCCCCAGGACGGGGACTTCGACCGGGAATTTGTGGCCTTCGACCTGGAGACCACGGGCCTGTCCTCCCGGACGGACCGGATCATCGAGATCGGGGCCGTGATCCTGAAAAACGGGGAGGAGCTGGACCGGTTCCAGACCTTCGTGGACCCGGAGCGGCCGCTGGAGCGGCGGATCGTGGAGCTGACCGGCATCACCGACGAGATGCTCCGGGGCGCCCCCAAAATTGAGGAAGTTCTCCCAAAATTCCTGGACTTCTGCGGGGACCGGCTCCTGTGCGCCCACAATTCAGAGTTTGACACGGGCTTTATCCGGGCCGAATGTGCCCGGCAGGGGCTTTCATACGGTTTTACGGACCTGGACACCCTGATCCTAGCCCAGAATCTCATGCCCCAGCTAAACAAATTCAAGCTGGACGTGGTCTCCAACGCCCTGAGCCTGCCGGACTTCAACCACCACCGGGCGGCGGACGACGCTCGGACCTGCGGGCTGATTTTGATGAAATTTCTGGAAATGCTGACGGACCGGGGCGTGACCACCGTCCAGGCCATCAATCCGGCCATGGCCACCCTGCGGGCCAAGAGCCGGGTGCTGGACCGGCACCCGAAGCACATCATCCTGCTGGCCAAAAATCAGCAGGGGCTGCGAAATCTGTATCATCTGATCTCCGACTCCAATCTCAAATACTTCAAGCGCTTCCCCCGGATTCCCAAGTCCGAGCTGATGGAGCTGCGGGAGGGCCTGATCGTCGGCTCCGCCTGCGAGGCCGGGGAGCTGTTCCAGGCCATTGTGGATGGCAAGAGCGAGGACGAGCTCCGGCGCATCGCCTCCTTCTATGACTATCTGGAGATCCAGCCCCTGTCCAACAACCGCTTTATGATCGAGCGGGGCACGGCAAAGGACGAGGAAGCTCTGCGGAATTTCAACCGCACCGTGGTCCGGCTGGGTCAGGAGCTGGGGATCCCCGTGGCCGCCACGGGGGACGTCCACTTCCTGGAGCCGGAGGACGAAGTTTTCCGCCACATTCTCCTGGCCTCCAAAAACTTTGAGGACGCCGACCGGGAAAATCCTCTGTATTTCCGCACTACCGACGAAATGCTCCGGGAGTTTTCCTACCTGGGGGAAGAGAAGGCCCGGGAAGTGGTCATCGACACCCCCAACCGCATTGCCGATATGTGCGAGACCCTCCGGCCGGTGCCCAAAAATCTGTTCGCTCCCACCATTGAAAACTCTGTGGAGGACCTGAAGCGGCTGGTCAGTGAAAAGCTCCACCGGCTCTATGGGGACGATCCGCCTGAGATCATCACCCGGCGGGTGGAGACAGAGATGAACGACATCATCAACTGCCACTATGACGTGATCTATATGTCCGCCCAGAAGCTGGTGCAAAATTCCCTGGAGCACGGGTATCTGGTGGGCTCCCGGGGATCCGTAGGGTCCTCCCTGGTGGCCTTTTTGTCGGGCATCACCGAGGTCAACTCCCTGCCGCCCCACTACCGGTGCCCTAAGTGCAAGCTGGCCGACTTCCAGGTGCCGGAGGGGTACGACTGCGGCGCGGACCTGCCGGACCGGACCTGCCCCAAGTGCGGCGTCCGCATGGAGAAGGACGGCTTCAACATCCCCTTTGAGACCTTCCTGGGCTTCGGCGGCGACAAGGTGCCGGATATCGACCTGAATTTCTCCGGGGAGTACCAGGCCAAGGCCCACGCCTACTGCACGGAAATGTTTGGCAAGACCCATGTGTTCCGGGCTGGAACCATCGGCACCGTGGCGGAAAAGACGGCCTTCGGCTATGTGAAGCGGTACCTTTCCGAACGGAACCGGACCGTCTCCCACGCGGAGGAAGCCCGTCTGGCCGCCGGGTGCGTGGGGGTGCGGCGCACCACCGGCCAGCACCCCGGCGGACTGGTGGTCATTCCCCAGGAGAACGAAATTTGGGACTTCTGCCCGGTGCAGCATCCGGCGGACGATCCCAACTCCGACCAGATCACCACCCATTTTGAATACCACTGCATGGAGGAGAACCTCCTGAAGCTGGATATGCTGGGCCACGACGATCCCACCATGATCCGCATGATGGAGGATATGACCGGGGTAGACGCCAAGTCCATTCCCCTGGACGATAAAGAAACCATGTCCATCTTCACCTCCTCCAAGGCGCTGGGCTATGAAGACGATCCCATTTTGGGTCCCACCGGGGCGGTGGCCATTCCGGAATTTAACACCCGGTTCACCCGGGGCATGCTGCTGGACACCATGCCCACCCGGTTCAGCACCCTGCTGCGGCTCTCCGGCTTTTCCCACGGCACCGACGTGTGGCTGGGAAACGCCCGGGATCTGATCCTGTCCAAGACCGCCACCACCGAGGAGGCCATCGGCTGCCGGGACGACATCATGCTCTACCTCATCCAAAAGGGGCTGCCGGAAAAGCGGGCCTTCAAAATCATGGAGGCCGTGCGGAAGGGCAGGGGACTGCCGGAGGGCGCCGAGGGCGAAATGCGGGCCGCCGGGGTGCCGGAGTGGTACATCGACTCCTGCAAGAAGATCAAGTACCTGTTCCCCAAGGCTCACGCCGTTGCCTACGTCATGATGGCCTTCCGCATCGGCTGGTTCAAGGTCAACTATCCCCTGGCGTTCTACTCCGCCTATTTTTACCGCCGGAGCCAGAAGGGGGGCTTCGACGTGGTGCTGATGACCCACGGCATCGAGGCGGTGAAGGCCAATATCAAGGCCATCTCCAGCAACGACGACGCCACGGACAAGGACGAGGACCTGCTGACCACCCTGGAGGTGGCCTACGAATTTTACCTCCGGGGGTTTGAGTTCCTGCCCCTGGACCTGTACAAGAGCCACGCCACCCGGTTTGAGATCGTGGACGGCAAGCTGCTTCCTCCCTTCGTCTCCATCTCCGGCCTGGGGGAGACCGCCGCTTGGGATCTGGTGGAGGGCCGGAAGGGAAGGGAGTTCCTCTCCATCGAGGAAGTGGCCCTGGCCTGCCCCAAGGTCTCCAAAACCCATATCCAAATGCTCAAGGACGCCGGCGCCTTCGGCGATATGCCGGAGACCAGCCAGGTGAGCCTGTTCTGAACGGCAGGGCCCTCTTGTCGAAAAACGAAATACACTGTTCCCCCGCCTTCCGGCGGGGGAATGATATTTAGAAAAATTTCTAAATACCTCTTGACAAAGGAAGGGCTGTGTGTTATTATCTATTTAGAAAAAAATCTAAATAGAAGGAGGCGGAGAATTGGGCTTTCAGGAGACGTTCAAGGCGCTGGCGGACCCGGCGCGTCGGCAGATCTTAGTGATGCTGCGGCAGGGGGCCATGCCGGCGGGGGAGATCGCCGCCCGGTTCGACATGACCGGGGCCACCATCTCCTATCACCTGGCCCAGCTGAAAAAGGCGGGCTTGGTGACGGAGCGGCGGGAGAAAAACTTCATCTACTATGAACTCAACGCGTCTGTGTTTGAGGAGGCCATGCTCTGGCTGGCCCAGTTTCGGGAGGAAAAACCATGAAAAAGAAGCAAATTTTGACCACCATCGCCCAATTCGCCCTTTGCCTGCTGCCCATCGCCTATGGCTTCATGCTCTGGCCCTGGCTGCCGGAGCGGATTCCCACCCATTTTAACGCCGCCGGGGTCGCCGACGGCTACCAGGGGAAGCTGGAAGCCATTTTGTGGATGCCTCTGTTCTTCTGCGCCATGGAGGCGGTGGTGGCCCTGGCCCTCCGGTTTGACCCCAAGGCGGAGAAGCACTCTACTACCCTTCGGGCCATTGGCCTGTGGACCATGCCGGTGCTGGGGAACCTGGTCCAGGTGTGTGTTTTCGCCCTGGCCATGGGGATGGAGGTCCCCATCACCCAGCTGATCCTGACGGGGGTGGGGGGTTTGGTCCTGGCCGTGGGCAACTATCTGCCCAAATGCAAGCAGAATTACACCATGGGCATCCGGGTGCCCTGGACCCTGGACGACCCGGAGAACTGGAACAAGACCCACCGCTTTGCCGGCTACCTCTGGATGATCGGCGGGGCCGTGCTGCTCCTGACCCCGTGGTTTGGCCTCTACTTTCTGCTGTTTCCGGTGCTGCTGGTCCTGACGCTGCTGCCCATCGGGTACTCCTTTTTCCTCTATATGCGGAAAAAGCAAAATTCTCCGCAGAATTGACAAAATTCGTCTTATGAAAACCTTGCAAAAATTTCCTCCCTGTGCTATACTATTTTAGTAATTTTCACAAGGAGGGGCCAATATGCAAGCGACGGAAAAACAATTTCACATTCAGTGCGTCCAGGGGGACGTGGGCCGGTACTGCATTTTGCCGGGGGACCCGGGCCGCTGCGAGGCCATCGCGGCCTATTTTGACGAGCCCGTCCACATCGGCATGAACCGGGAGTTCAATATCTACACCGGAAAGCTACTGGGGGAGAAGGTCACGGTCTGCTCCACCGGCGTGGGCGGCCCCTCGGCCTCCATCGCCATGGAGGAGCTGCACAACATCGGCGCGGACACCTTTATCCGGGTGGGCACCTGCGGCGGCATCGCCATGGACGTGCAGCCCGGGGATGTGGTGGTGGCCACGGGGGCCATCCGCTTCGAGCATACCTCCCTGGAATACGCGCCCCTGGAATTCCCGGCGGTGGCGGATTTCGACATCACCGCCGCCCTAAAGGAGGCGGGGGAGGCTCTGGGTTATCGCATCCACACCGGCGTGGTCCAGTGCAAGGACGCCTTCTACGGCCAGCACGCCCCGGAAAAGTCCCCGGTGTACTATGAGCTGCTGCAAAAATGGGAGTCCTGGAAGCGTCTGGGGGTCAAGGCCAGCGAGATGGAGTCGGCGGCGCTGTTCGTGGTGGCGGCAGCCCTGGGGGTGCGCTGCGGAAGCTGCTTCCATGTGGTGTGGAACCAGGAGCGGGAGAAGGCCGGGCTGTTCCAGCCCATGACCGAGGACACCACCGGCGCCATCCGGGTGGGCATCGAGGGCTTGAAGCTGATCATCGCGGCGGACAAGGAAAAATAAAGCGGGCCGGGGCAATTTTGCCCCGGCTGTTACTTGCCTTTTTTGGTGATCTCTGATATAATGACAATAATTTCCTTAAAGGAGGCAGTTTTATGAACGATCAAAACCGTCTCCGCCTGCGCAGTGAGATTCCCGTGGAGGATACCTGGGCGACGGAAGACCTTTTCCCCACGGACGACGCGTGGCGCCAGGCGCTGGGCGAGGCCCGGCAGGCCGGGCTGGCCATGACCGCCTATGAGGGCAAGCTGGGCAGCTCCGGGGAGACCCTGTTCCGCTATCTGTCCGAAATGGAGCAGGTGGACAAGCTGTTCGGCCGCCTGGGCAACTACTGTTCTCGGAAAGCGGATGTGGACACCCGGGACCCGGTGTACCAGGCTATGACCGGTGAATTTGGCAGCGTGGCAGTGGAGGTAAGCACCGCCGGCAGCTTTGAGACCACGGAAATTCTGGCCATTCCCGATGAGACCCTGGAAGGGTTTTACCGGGACTGCCCGGAGCTGGGCCGCTACCGCCGGTTCCTGACCAAAATGCGCAGCCGCCGGGCACACACCCTGTCCCCGGCGGAGGAAAAGCTCATGGCCGCCATGGGGGAGGTGGCGGGCCTGCCGGACGATGTGTTCGGCGCGCTGTCCAACGCGGATATGACCTTCCCCGACGCGCGGGATAGCCAGGGGAATCTTCACGCCGTGACCCAGGCCAGCTTCGTGCCCCTGGAGGAGAGCCCGGACCGGACCCTCCGCAAAAACGTCTACGAGTCCCTTTACGGTCGGCTGGACGAATTTAAGAACACCTCCGCCGCCCTGCTTAACGGCCAGTTTAAGAAGCTCAAATTCTACGCCCAGGCCCGGAAGTATGGCTCCAGCCTGGAGGCCGCCCTGGACCGGACGGAGGTGCCGGTAAGCGTCTACCACAATCTCATCGAGGCGGTCCACCAGAATCTGGACAAGCTGCACCGCTATATCCGCCTGCGGAAAAAGCTGCTGGGGCTGGACGAGCTGCGTTTTTACGACATTTACACCCAGCTGGTCCCCGGCGTGGACCGGCAGATCCCCTTTACCCAGGCCAAGCAGACCGTGTATGAGGCCCTGGCCCCCCTGGGCGAGGACTACCGCCGGATCCTGAAGGAGGGCTTCGACCACCGCTGGATCGATATCTATCCCAACGTGGGCAAGCGCAGCGGCGCTTATTCCGCCGGCGGAGACGTGCATCCCTATGTGCTGCTCAACTACAACGGCACCCTGGACAATCAGTTTACCCTGGCCCACGAGATGGGCCACGCCCTCCACTCCTACCACTCCACCCGGGCCCAGCGCCCCATCGACGCGAACTACGTCATCTTTGTGGCGGAGGTGGCCTCCACCTGTAACGAGGCGCTGCTGATGGAGCATCTGCTGAGCAAAACCACAGATAAAAAGGAGCGGGCCTACCTGATCAACCACTATCTGGACGATTTCCGGGGCACCATCTACCGCCAGACCATGTTCGCCGAGTTCGAGCGGCTGATGGGCGAGCTTACCGGCCAGGGCAAGACCCTCACCGCCCAGCTGCTGGCCCAGGAATACGGCAAGCTGAACCAGCTCTACTACGGCCCGGATATCGTGGTGGACGACCAGATCTCCATGGAATGGGCCCGGATCCCCCATTTCTATTACAATTACTACGTCTTCCAGTACGCCACGGGCTACTCCGCCGCCATCGCCCTGTCCCGCCGGATCCTGCGGGAAGGGGAGGGGGCCGTGAAGGACTATCTGCGCTTCCTCTCCGGCGGCTGCACCAAGGACCCCATCAGCCTGCTGCGGGACGCCGGGGTGGATATGAACAGTCCCGAGCCGGTAAACCAGGCCCTCCAGCTCTTTGGCGAGCTGCTGGATGAGATGGAAGAGCTGACCAAATGAGCGCGCCGCTGTTTTTGCCCACATTGCACACCTTCGCCATGGACAACATCTTCACCGGCTCCCGGGGCGCCTTCCGGTTCCGGGCCGCGCCGGTCATTGTGAAGAAGACGCCCAAGGAGGTGGATATGGAGCGCAGCTCCATCACCGCCGCCTTCTGGCACGGGGAGAAGTGCTATGAGCTGAGCCAAATGGAGGGGGAGCGGAGCTTCCCCATGAGCGAAGCGGGCCTGGCAGAGTTGCGGTCCTGGCTGGAATCGAATATCTGAAAAAGGCCGCCCGAGGGGATTCCCCCGGGCGGCTTGTATTTCCGCGAAGGACAGCGCCGGAAACGGTAATCAACGAGTGTTCGCCATTGGAGTACATTTGATAAAAAGCTAGTTGATAAATATACACAAAAACAGTTGACAAAGCTGTATTTTTTTGTGTAAAATATGAAAACTAGGAGGTGTTGTCATGGAGCGTACCCCATTGGAGCGGCTATTGGCTCTGACCAGTGCCCCTGACGCTCTGGAACGGACACTGGAATATCTTCAGGAATGTATCGGCCAGTTCCTGCGGCGGCAGGAGCGGGTGCTTTTATGCTTTTCAAACCGCGCTCCGGGCAGCACCGGCGCGCTCTTAGAGGAGGCCATCCGCCGTCTGGGCGGGCAGCCGGTATTCTGGGGGCCGGACTTCCGTTGGAAAAGCCTGCTGCGGCAGACCTTTTCCAGCCGGGCCACGGTGATCGCCGGGCCGCCTCCGGTGATCCTGGGCCTGACCAAGGTTGCACGGGCCACGGCAACGCCCTTATATGTCCGCAATGTGCTGCTGGCGGGCGCCCCCTGCACCGGCTGGATGCTGGAGGGGATCCAGAAGGGTCTGGACAGCCGGCTCTGGGGCTGCTTTGACCCCGGCGGCATCACGGTGATGGCGGGCTTTTCCTGCCGGAACAGTCTGGGGATCCACGTTCGGGAGCGCGAATACGACGTGCGCATTGTGGACAGCACCGGCATTCCGGTACTCCCGGGGGTCCAGGGGGAGATCACCCTGACGCCCCGGGCGGACCCGTCCCTGACCTGGCGCACCGGCTATTTGGGCCGTTTCGCCCAGGAGTCCTGCGGCTGCGGCGCCGAGACGGCCCGGATCGTGGATCTTACCACCGCGCCGGGCACAGACCGGGTGCTGACCATTCTGGAGGAGTTGCTGCTCTCCTGGACCAGTGTGCTGGACTACCGGGCCCGGCAGACGGAGTGCGGATTGGAGCTGGAGGTCATCACATTCCCGGGCCTCAAGGTGCCCAAGTTCCCCTCCTGCGCCAAATGCACCGTCCGAAACTGGAATTCCGAGCAGGACGCGCCCTTTTCCTTCATGCCGAGCTGGTACTGAAACAGCGATTGACATTTTTCCCGCCGGCTGATATAATCAGGAAGCGGACATCAGGAGAACTAAAGGATAGCCGCTTGATACGGCTATCCTTTTTTCCCGGCGTCTATGTCGAATTCCGAAAGGAGGGCTTCCATGCCCATACAGATCCCCAACGATCTTCCCGCGGCGGAAACCCTCCAGCGGGAAAATATCTTTGTCATGACCCACACCCGGGCCATGACCCAGGATATCCGCCCTCTGGAGATCGTGCTGCTGAACCTGATGCCCACCAAGATCGCTACGGAGACCCAGCTCTCCCGGCTGCTGGGTAACACGCCCCTTCAGGTCCATCTGGAGTTGATGCACACCACCTCCCACCAGTCCAAAAACGTGACGCAGGAGCATCTTCTGACCTTCTACAAGACCTTTGACGAGCTGAAGGACCGGAAGTTCGACGGCATGGTCATCACCGGCGCGCCGGTGGAGCAGATGCCCTTTGAGGAGGTGGACTACTGGCCGGAGCTGTGCCGGATCATGGAGTGGAGCAAGTCCAACGTCCACTCCACCTTTCACATCTGCTGGGGGGCCCAGGCGGGGCTATACTATCACTACGGCATCCCCAAGCGGGAGCTGCCGGAGAAGCTCTTCGGCGTCTATCCCCACCACGCCGACTACAAGCGCTCCATCCTCCTGCGGGGCTTTGACGATACCTTCTGGGTGCCCCATTCCCGGCACACCACTGTGGACCGGGAGGATGTGCTTGCCGCCGGGCTGAAGCTGCTGGCTTCCTCCCCCCAGGCGGGGGTCTACGCCATGATGAACAAGGAAGGCCGGCAGATCTTCATCACCGGCCACGCCGAATACGACCCGGAGACCCTGGCCCTGGAATACCGCCGGGACAAGGATTTGGGCCTGCCCATCCATGTGCCGGAAAACTACTTTCCCATGGACGACGATACCCAGCCGCCCCTGGTCCGGTGGCGGGGCCACGCCAACCTGCTGTTCTCCAACTGGCTCAACTACTTTGTCTATCAGACCACGCCTTACGATATCATGTCCATCGGAAGATAAGCGCTCCGCCCCGGCCCGGGGCGGAGCTTTTAACATTTCAATGAAACCTGCCTTTCCCGGCATCACAGTTCCGGCGCATGGATCGGACCCGGCGGGAATACCTTAAAAAGGGGAGCGCCTTGCGGCCGCGCCTTTCGACAAATAATCGCTTTCCCTATTGAAAACCCCGGGGCGCCGTACTATAATAGAGCGGAAAAAAGAAATTGGGAGGGAATACGCTTGACCATCGACGATCTTAAGGTAGGCCAGAGCGGCGTGATCGCCCAGGTGGGCGGGGAAGGGGACCTGCGCCTGCGTTTTTTGGACATGGGGCTGATTCCCGGCACCGCCGTAAAGCTTCAAAAGGTGGCCCCCATGGGGGATCCCATCCAGCTCCGGGTGCGGGGCTATGAACTGACCATCCGCCGGGAGGACGCCCGGAAAATCACCCTTCAGGAGGGGAGCATCCAATGATCTTTGCCCTGGCCGGAAATCAAAACTGCGGCAAAACGACCCTTTTCAACGCCCTCACCGGCTCCAATCAGCATGTGGGCAATTTCCCGGGGGTGACGGTGGATCAGAAGGAGGGGACCATCAAGGGTACCAATCACCAGGTGGTGGATCTGCCCGGCATCTATTCCCTCCGCCCCTACTCCCAGGAGGAGGTGGTGACCCGGGACTTCCTGCTGGAGCAGAAGCCCGACGGCATCATCAACATCCTGGACGCCACCAATATCGAGCGGAACCTGTATCTGACCTTACAGCTTTTGGCCCTCCGCATCCCCACGGTCATCGCCCTGAACATGATGGACGAGCTCCGGGGCAACGGCGGCAGTGTGAACGTGGCAAAGATGGAGGCGGCCCTGGGAGTCCCGGTGGTGCCCATCTCCGCCGCCAAGAACGAGGGCATCTCCGAGCTGGTGGAGCGGGTCATCGCCACGGTCTCCGAGGGGACGCGGCCCAAGGTCCTGGACTTCTGCCCCGACGGGCCGGTCCACCGCTGCATCCACGCGGTGAGCCACATCATCGAGGACCACGCCCAGAAAATCGGCGTCTCCCGCCGGTTCTGCGCCACCAAGCTCATCGAGGGGGAGGACGCCCTAGCCGACCGCCTGGGCCTGAGCCAGAACGAGAAGGAGCTCATTGAGCATTCCATCATTGAGATGGAGTACGACTCCGGTCTGGACCGGAACGCCGCCTTGGCGGATATGCGTTACAACTTTATTGAAAAGGTCTGCGCCGACTGCGTCACCAAGGCGGAGGAGAGCGCCGAGCATCGCCGGAGCATGGCCATCGACGAGGTCCTGACCAACCGATATCTGGCCATCCCGCTGTTCGTGGCCATCATGGGGGCGGTATTCTTCCTGACCTTCAACGTCTTTGGTGCCTGGCTTTCAGATTTGATGGAGTACGCCGTGGACGGCCTGACGGCCTTTGCTGACCAGGCCTTGACGGCCTACGGCATCAACCCCGTGGTCCACAGCCTGGTCATCGACGGGATCTTCGCGGGAGTCGGCAGTGTGCTGAGCTTCCTGCCCCTGATCGTGGTGCTGTTTTTCTTCCTGTCCATTTTGGAGGACTCGGGTTATATGGCCCGGGTGGCCTTCGTCATGGATAAGCTGTTGCGGAACCTGGGCCTTTCCGGCCGGAGCTTCGTGCCCATGCTCATCGGCTTTGGCTGCTCCGTTCCCGCCATCATGGCGACCAGGACCCTGTCCTCCCAGCGGGACCGGAAAATGACCATCCTGCTGACGCCCTACATCAGCTGCTCCGCGAAGATCCCCATCTATACGGTCTTTTCCGCCGCCTTTTTCCCAGGCCATGAGCTGATCGTGATGTTCCTGCTCTATTTTGGCGGGATGCTGGTGGGGGTTTTGGCGGCCCTGGCCCTGAACCGGTTCGTGTTCCGGGGCAAGCCCGTGCCCTTTGTCATGGAGCTGCCCAATTACCGCCTGCCCTCGGCAAAGAGCGTGGGGCTGCTCATGTGGGAAAAAGCTCGGGATTTCTTGCAGCGGGCCTTTACCATCATCTTCCTGGCAACGGTATTGATCTGGTTTTTGCAGACCTTTGACCTCCGGCTGAACCTGGTGGAGGACAGCGGGGACAGCATCCTGGCCTCCCTGGGCCGGCTGATCGCCCCCATTTTCGCCCCCCTGGGCTTCGGGGACTGGCGAACGGTGACGGCCCTGGTCTCCGGCTTCACCGCCAAGGAGGCTGTGGTCAGCACCCTGGGCGTGGTGCTGGGGGTTGGAACGGAGCAGCTCCGTCTGGCCCTGCAAACCCTGTTCACCGCCCGCTCCGCCGCCAGCTTTTTGACCTTCTGCCTGCTCTATACCCCCTGCGTGGCGGCGGTGGCCACCATTCGCCGGGAGCTGGACAGCCGGGCGAAGACCCTGCTGGTGGTTCTGACTCAGTGCGCCGTAGCGTGGCTGGCGGCGTGGGTCGTCTACCTGGTGGGGGGATTGCTGTGAATATTGGAGATTATCTGATCCTGGCGGGGATCGTGGGCTACTGCCTGTTCCTTCTCTTTCGGAAGAAAAAGCCCTCCTGCTGCGGCGATTGCGCCGGCTGCGTCCATTCCTGCGACAAGAAAAAATGAACATGAAGCCCCGCGCTTTTCGCAAAGCGCGGGGCTTTCATGTCGAATTATGCCGGAAAGACTCGGCATTATTTTCCCAGCCGGTTCTCCTGACGAGAGGCCCAGCGGGCGAAGTAGGTCTTTCCGCCCTCCCGGGAGAGGATCCGCAGATACTCCTTGGCCTTGGGCGTGTCCCCCCGGTTCATGGCGTCCTGGGCCAGAGCCTGGGCGGCGTCCATCCGCCGCAGCAGGTAGGAAGCCTTTTCCATCTGCTCGGTTAGCCACTCCTGCTCCACCGGCTCGCCAGTGATACAGGCGATTTGATTCCGGTGCAGCCGGAGGCTCTCCGCCAAATTCGTCGACAGGGCGGGCTTCGAGACCCTGGCGCCGTTCACCACGATCTCCAGCCCGGCGGCCGCCTCCTCTGCCTTGGCCAGATCCCCGGCGCCCAGGGCGTAGCGGCAGTAGTTGTTGTAATACAGTCCCCGCAGGGCAATATCCTTTTGACAGGGCTCCGCATCCACCGGGCAGAGGGTCTGCATGGCGGTGAGGAAGTCCCCGTCGGCGGCGTAGCCGTCCGCCAGATAGGCCCGGGCCAGGACGTAGCCGGCGGTGTCCTCTTTCATCATTTCGGGAACCGTTTTGTATTTTTCCAGGAATTTTTTCGGGTCCATGTCCACATGGAGGATGCCCAGCGCCTTGGTGTTGCACTGGTTGGCGATCACGTTACCCAGCAGCCGCGCCGCCACCAGGCCGATGGCCAGGGTGAGCAGGGACGCCAGAATGGGGATGTATATGGGATATGTCCGGTCTCGGACCCAAACCGCCACCGCCAGGGCCAAAGCCGCCGCCGCGATGCCCAAGAACGCCAGCCGGCTCTTCCAAAAACCTCGGATCATGCCGATCCCTCCTGTTTTTCAATGGAATAAGGCTATTATACGCCATTAGCGGCGATTTTGCAAGATTGAACGGGGATTTTGGTAAAATTTGTCCACGGCACAATTCTCTATTAAAAATCGCATCACTTTTTGTCCTCTAAAACAAAAGAAAGGGGGTTCCTTTTTTGAAAAAATAAGTTATAATGAATATGTTTGAAGGAGTACTTTCCGCTTTTCATGTGAATATTGCATAAAATCAAACAGAAAGCCGGTGAATCGCAATGGTATGTATAACAGCATTGATGGATAATCTTCCCTCCGAGAACAAGGCCCTTGTGAACCAGCACGGCCTGTCCTATCTGATCCAGCGGGGGGAGGAGCGCATTCTGTTCGACTGCGGCGCGGGGGAAGCCCCCTGGCGCAACGCCCACAAGCTGGGCCTGTCCGTATCCGAATTGGACGCCGTGGTTCTCAGCCACAGCCACTATGACCATGCCGCCGGCTACCGGGACCTGCTGGAACAGGGCGGCGGCAGTAACCTGCTCTACACCGGTCCCGACTTTTTCCAGCGGAAATACGCTTTTGACGGCAGAAAATACACCGACCTCTCCTGCGGCTTTGGCGAGGCGTTCCTGCGGGAGCATCAGGTGCGCCGGGAGGTGGTCACGGACGTGACGGAGATCTCCAAGGGAATCTATCTGGTGGCGGATTTTCCCCGGGTCCATGATTTTGAGACCATTCCGGCCCGGTTCGTCCGCAGGACGGCGGAGGGTTTCGTTCCCGACGATTTTCACGACGAGATCTGCCTGGCCTTGGATGTAGGGGGTAAGCTGGCGGTGCTGGTGGGCTGCTCCCATCCCGGGATCCTGAATATGATCCGCCGGGTCCACTACGCGCTGCGAATGCCCATCTGGGCGGTGTTCGGCGGCACCCACCTGATGGAGGCGGACAGCGCCCGGGTGAAGGCCACCGTGGAGGCTCTAAAGGACTGGGGCCTAGAGGTGCTGGGCCTGAGCCACTGCTCCGGTGAGGACGCCGAGTGCGCCATCCGGCAGGATCAAACCGTTCAGAGCTGCCACATGGCCGTGGGCGACTGTGTCTTTTTCCCTTGAGGTGACCGGAATGCTTCTCGAATCCCTGGCAAACGAGCTGGTTTCCGTCACATCCGCCCTGGTCGGCGGCAGGACCATCAATATCATGAACACGGATGGCATCATCATTGCCTCCACAGAGACTGGGCGGATCGGGACCTTTCATCAGGGGGCCCTGGAGGCGGTCCGCACCGGCAAGACGGTGAACATCCGAAAGGACCAGCTGCCCCTCTATCCCGGGGCCAAGGAGGGCTGCAATATGCCCCTCCGGGTCAGCGGCTCCATCATTGGCGTGGTGGGCATTTACGGCGACCCCAGCGAAATACAGCCCCTGGCCCATCTGTTGGAGGTATATGCCGCCAAGTATTACCAACTGGAAGCCATGGCAAGTCCCCGCCTGGCGGAGAACGAGATGCGGGGCCGGATCCTCCGGTATCTGCTGGACGCCGGGGAGCAGTCTGTGACCAACGCTGTGGCGCTGATGACCTCCCACAAGATCCAGCTGTCCTTTCCTGTCACCGTGGCGTTGGTCTCCCGGCTGGACGGCGCGCCCGTTACCTATCCCCAGGAGCCGCTGGCGGGGATCCTTCAGGGAGAATACCTCCATGCCCAGTCGGATGTGTGGGGCGTGGTGGACGACCGGCTGGTCCTGCTGATGAGCAGCCGCCCCGAATCGCTGGCCAGCCAGCTGACCGCTCCGGGCAGCCGAGAGGGGGAGCTGCTGAAAACCTACCGGATCAGCTTTGGCGGCGTCTGCCGGGGCCTTCTGGACATCAGCTGGGCCTATAACCAGGCCCTGATCCTGGACGCCACCTCTCCCGACGCCTGCAACGACATCCAGCAGTTCTCTACCTTGTGCCGGTATATGCTGGCCCACACCGCCGTGACGGAGGCGCCCTTTTTAAGCGCCCTCTACGACCGGCTCTGCCGGGAGTTTTCCCCGGAGGAGCGCAGGACCCTTTTAAAATGCGCCGAGTGCTACTATGACGCCGGCCGGGCGGTGAACAAGGCCGCCGCCGAGCTGTTCATCCACAAAAACACCCTCCAATACCGGGTACGCCGTCTTCTGGACGCCCTAGAGTTGGACCGGTGTGGGGATTTTCAGCGGGAGTATCTGATCCGGCTCCTGGCGGAGCTGTATAAACGTAAACAGGGCCTGCGGGCTTTGTAATAAAAAATCAGGAGGTAGGAAAAACATGCAAACGTTCTTGTTGTTTGGCATCATCATCCTTGCGGTCGTATTGATGGTTCTTGCGATCTCCAAGCTGAAGATGCACCCGTTCATCGTCATGGTGGTCATCGCCATGCTCGTAGGCCTGATCTGGGGCGCCATCTACCCGGATTCTGGCCTGACCCCCGTCGAGGTGGTCAACAAGGTCAAGAGCGGCTTCGGCAGCATCATGACCAGCATCGGCATCGTCATCCTCTGCGGCACCATCATCGGTACCATTCTGGAGAAGACTGGCGCCGCCCTGACCATGGCCAACACCATTTTGAAGCTCGTCGGTGAGAAGAACAGCGTGGTTGCCATGGGCACCGTGGGCTATGTCACCGGCATCCCCGTGTTCTGCGATTCCGGCTTCGTGGTGCTCTCTCCCATCAGCCGGGCTCTGGCGGAGCAGTCCAACACCTCCCTGGCCGTGATGGCGACCGCCCTTTCCGGCGGCCTGTACGCCACCCACTGCCTGGTGCCGCCCACGCCCGGCCCCATCGCCATGGCCGGCACCCTGAACGCCGACCTGGGCCTGACCATTCTGGTGGGCCTGCTGGTCTCCATCCCCGCCACTGCCGTGGCCATCATCTACGCCAAGAAGGTGGCCAGCACCGTCAAGATCCCCGCCAACTCCGAGTACACCCTGGAACAGCTGAAGGAAAAGTACGGCAAGCTGCCCACCCCGCTGCAGAGCTTTGCGCCCCTGCTGCTGCCCATCATCCTGATCGCCATCGCCTCCATCGTGGACTTCCCCAGCAAGCCTCTGGGCACCGGCGTTGTCTATCAGATCATCATGTTCATTGGTAATCCCGTGGTCGCCCTGATGTTGGGCGTGTTCCTGGCCATGACCCTGATCCCCAAGCAGGAGAAGGAAAACACCCTGAAATGGGTCACCCAGGGCGTTGTGGATTCCGCTGCCATTTTGGCCATCACCGGCGCCGGCGGCTCCTTCGGCGAGATCCTGAAGGCCCTGCCCATCGCCGCCTCCGTGGGCGGACTGGTCAATACCGGCCTGGGCGTGCTGATTCCCTTCATCATCGCCATGATCCTGAAGCTGGCCATGGGCGCTTCCACCGTCGCCATGATTACCACCGCCGGTATGATGGCGCCCATGATGGAGACCATGGGTCTCACCAGCCCCCTGGCCAAGGTCCTGGTGGTCCTTGCCATCGGCGCCGGCTCCATGGTGGCCTCTCACGCCAACGACTCCTACTTCTGGGTGGTCTCCCAGTTCTCCGACATGAAGACCGAGGAAGCCTACAAGTGCCAGACCGGCATGACCGCCGTAATGGGCGTCACGGTCATCATTGTGGTGTTTATCGTTTCTCTGTTCGTGTAATTCCATATTTCGGGCCGCCGCGCCGGCTGGCGCGGCGGTCTTTCCGTATTTGTCCATTGATCGAGAGGAGCTGAAAATATGACTTTGCGTCAGGATGCGGAGCAGATCATCCACTCCGCGCTCCAAGCCGCCATGCCGGACACCGCCGTGAAAAAAGCACTGGCCTCCGCGTCCTTCGGCCCCGGGAAGCTGGTTTTGATCGCCGCCGGAAAAGCCGCCTGGCAGATGGCCAGCGCCGCCGTGGCGGAGCTGGGCAGCCGGATCGACAGCGGCGTGGTGGTGACGAAATACGGCCACAGCAACGGCCCCCTGGGCGGCCTCTCAATTTTTGAGGCCGGCCATCCGGTGCCGGATGAAAACTCCTACCGGGCTACCCAGGCCGCCATCGACGCCGTCAAGGGACTGTCGGAACAGGATACGGTGCTGTTCCTCCTCTCCGGCGGCGGCTCGGCCCTGTTTGAAAAACCTCTGATCCCGCCGGAGGACCTGACCCGGCTGACCCAGGAGCTTCTGGCCTGCGGGGCGGAGATCACGGAGATGAACACCGTCCGCAAGCGGTTTTCCGCTGTGAAGGGCGGGAAATTCGCGGCCCTCTGCGCGCCCGCCCGGGTCTATTCCGTGGTGCTGTCGGATATCATCGGGGACCCCTTAGACATGATCGCCTCGGGCCCGGCCTATCCCGATTCCGCCACCTCCGCCCAAGCCTGGGACGTGGTCAAGCAGTACGGCCTGACTCTGACCCCCCAAATGCGGGAGCTGCTGGATCAGGAGACGCCCAAGCGCCTGGACAATGTGCAGACCCAGATCACCGGCTCCGTGCGGCAGCTCTGCGCCGCGGCGGAGAAAACCTGCCGGGAGCTGGGCTACCGGCCCACGGTCCTCACCGCCAGCCTGTCCTGCACCGCCCGGGACGCGGGCGTGATGCTGTCCAACATTGCCCAGTACTACCGGGACAGCTCGGAGAGCCTGGCCTTCATCGCCGGCGGGGAGACGGTGGTCCACCTGACCGGCCACGGCAAGGGCGGCCGAAACCAGGAGCTGGCCCTGGCGGCGGCCCCCGGCATCCAGGGTCTCGCCGGCGCGGCTGTGTTCTCCGTGGGCAGCG
>CANRQC010000016.1 GCA_947632695.1 uncultured Oscillospiraceae bacterium
CGGCTGGGGCGACGGCCTCGTATTCGTCCAGGAGCATGGCCTTCCCGGCCTCGACCTCCACCTCATAGGTGCGGCCGTTCAGGGTCACTTTGTATTTCATTTGGTTTCGACCTCCTTGATGGAAATGAAGCGCAGTTCATTCAGGGGCTTGCCCATTTTATCGGCCACGATGGCCATCAGCATGGCGGCGGTCTTGGGCTCCACATTGTAGAGCTTCAGCTGACCGGCGGAGCCGGGGGCGACAGGCTTGGGCGCGGGGGCAGGGGCAGGCGCCGGAGGGGCCTCGGGGGCCGGGGCCGGAGCCGGGGCGTTCTTCTTCTCCAGGGAGGTGAAGATTCGGCCCATAATCATGACCACCAGCATCAGCAGGACCAGCCCGAAAAACACCACGGCATAGCCCAGCAGGGCGATCACCGCCGCGCCGCCCACACCCAGGACCGGGGCCTCCGCCGACGCGGCGGCAAGAAGTAGCGTATGGTTCATAAAACGACCTCCCGCTTACGCTTCCACGATGGTGTAGGTCACCGTATTCTCTTCCTTCTCCTTCCGCTCGGCGAAGAACTTCTCCGCCAGGTTGGGGAAGGCAATGTAGCTCAGCACATCCTCGTCGCTCCGGGCGACGCCGGCCAGCTTCTGCCGGGTCTCCTCCACGATGGGCTTCAAGGTGTCGGCGTACCGGCCGGTGAGGGGCTTCTCGTCCCCCAGGATCTTGGCCTGGATCTCCGGGTCGATGGGCGCCGGCGTCCGGCCGTACTCGCCCCGGCAGTAGGCCTTGATTTCCTTGGAGACGGTCTTGTACCGCTGGCCGTCCAGGACGTTGCGCACCGCCTGGACGCCCACCATCTGGCTGGTGGGGGTGACGAGAGGCGGATAGCCCATGTCCTTGCGGACCTTGGGGGTCTCCACCAGGGCCTCGTCAAACCGGTCCAGGGCGTTCATCTGCTTGAGCTGGGACAGGAGGTTGGACAGCATGCCGCCGGGGACCTGGTAGGTCAGGCACTGGGTGTCGGTGGCCATGGACTTGGGCATCAGGGTGCCGTCCTTGATGAAGTCGTCCCGAACGGTCTTGAAGTAGTCGGCCATTTTCTTGGTCAGGCTGTCGTCCAGATCCACCTGGTAGCCCAGCTGCCGCAGGGCGTAGGCCAGGGTCTCGGTGGCGGGCTGGGAGGTGCCGCCGGAGAAGGGGGAGATGGCGGTGTCGATGATGTCCACGCCGGCCTCCACCGCTTTGAGGTAGGTCATGAAGGCCAGACCGGTGGTGGAGTGGGTGTGCAGGTCGATGGGCAGATCCACCGCGTCCTTGATGGCGGAGACCAGATCGTAGGCCTCCTTGGGGCCCATGATGCCGGCCATGTCCTTGATGCAGATGGTGGAGGCGCCCATTTCCTTGAGCTCCTTGACCATCTTGACGTAGTTTTCCTGGGTGTGGACCGGGGAGGTGGTGTAGGAGATGGTGCCGGAGGCGATGGCCCCGGCCTTGATGGTGGCCTCCATGGCCACCTTCAGGTTGTTCACGTCGTTCAGGGCGTCGAAGATGCGGATAACGTCGATGCCGTTCTCCACGGCCTTGGCCACAAAGAGCTTGACAAAATCATCGGGGTAGTGGGCGTAGCCCAGGACGTTCTGGCCCCGGAGGAGCATTTGCAGCTTGGTGTTGGGCATTTTGGCCCGGATCTTCCGCAGCCGCTCCCAGGGGTCCTCGTGCAGGTAGCGCAGGCACACGTCGAAGGTGGCGCCGCCCCAACACTCCACGGCGTAGTAACCCACCTTGTCGATGGTGGGCAGCATGGGCTCGAACTTGTCATAGGGAAGACGGGTGGCGATCAGGGACTGGTTGGCGTCCCGCAGCACCGTTTCTACGAACTGTACCTTTTGAGCCATAGGGGAAAACCTCCATATGTGATTTTTTGACGGGGGAAAAGGCTCCGGGCCCGGCCCGGAGCCGGATGCGCTGGAAAATTACTTCGCCTTGGGACCGGCCTCCACGATGTTGGCGGGCATATTGGGGTACTTCTTGGCGAAGTTGGCCTGGAACATGGCGGCCAGCTTGTTGGCCTGGGCGTCATAGGCGTCCTTGTCCGCCCACATCCCCCGGGCGTCCAGCATCTCGTCAGGCACGCCGGGGCAGGAGGTGGGATAGTCCACGTTGAACACGTCGTGATGCTTAAATTCCACGCTATCGAAGCTGCCGTTGAGGGCGGCGGTGACCATAGCCCGGGTGTAGGGCAGCTTCATCCGCTTGGCGCCGCTGGCGGCGGAGCCGCCGGCCCAGCCGGTGTTCACCAGATAGACCTTGGTGCCGAACTCGTCCAGCTTCTTGCCCAGCATCTCCGCGTAGACGGAGGGATCCATGGGCATGAAGGGCTCGCCGAAGAGGGTGGAGAAGGTGGGCTTGGGCTCGGTGATGCCCCGCTCGGTGCCGGCCAGCTTGGAGGTAAAACCGGTGACGAAGTGGTACATGGCGGCGTCCCGGCTCAGCCGACTGATGGGGGGCAGCACGCCGAAGGCGTCGGCGGTGAGGAAGATGACCACCTTGGGGATGCTGCCGATGCCGGGAATGGCGGCGTTGGAGATATAGTCGATGGGATAGCCCACCCGGGTGTTCTCGGTGAGGCTGCCGTCGTTGAAGTCCAGCTCCCGGGTCTCGGGGTCCATGATCACGTTCTCCACCAGGGAGCCGAATTTGATGGCGTTGTAGATGTCGGGCTCATGCTCCTTGGACAGATTGATGCACTTGGCGTAGCAGCCGCCCTCGATGTTGAACACGCCGTCTGCGGACCAGCCATGCTCGTCGTCGCCGATGAGCCGGCGGGCGGGGTCGGCGGAGAGGGTGGTCTTGCCGGTGCCGGACAGGCCGAAGAACACGGCGGTCTCGCCGGTCACGGGGTCCATGTTGGCGGAGCAGTGCATGGGCAGGATGCCTTCCTTGGTCAGAACGTAGTTCATGGTGGAGAACACGCTCTTCTTGATCTCGCCGGCGTACTGGGAGCCGCAGATCAGGATCAGGTGGGCTTCATAGTCGATGATGATGGCGGCCTCGGAGTGGACGCCGTCCAGCGCCGGATCGGCCTTGAAGCCGGGGGCGGCGATGACGGTGTAGTCGGCCTCGCCGTAGTTTTCCAGCTCCTCCGCCGTGGGCCGGATCAGCAGGTCCCGGATGAACAGGTTCTGGGAGGCCAGCTCGTTGACGATGCGGAACTTCTTGGTGTACTTGGGGTCGGCGCCGGCGAAGCCGTCGAAGAGGAAGATCTCCCGGCCCTGGAGGTAGGCGGTGACCTTGCTCAGCAGGGCGGTGAAGCGCTCCTTGGAGATGGGGCGGTTGACGCTGCCCCAGGCGATGTCGTCATGGACGGCGGGGGTGTCGACGATGAACTTGTCGTCAGGGGACCGGCCAGTGTACTTGCCGGTGGTGACAAGCAAGGCGCCGGTATTGGTGAGGGTGCCCTCGCCCCGGCGAAGGGCGGCCTCCGTGAGCTGGGCGGGGCCCAGGTTGCGATGCACGGCGCTGGGATTCAGGATCCCCAGCTTTTCCAGACCATAGGTTTCCATAGTGTATCCTCCTAAGATTGAGAAAAAATCGGCAGCGGCAGATTTGCCGCGTTGACCACGAGCTGTGGACAGTTTGAAAAAATTCCAACTTCCACCAAATACATTGTATCACGAATTTGACATCTTGTCTACTATTATTTCGATAATTTTTTCCCGATTTAGGCGGGGCCATCCCCCCGGCGGGGTTGCTTTTTGGACCGAAATGGGATATAATCAGAAAAAAGGCGAAAGGAGTCCCCGCCATGGAGCAAGATCCCCACCACGACCACGCTTATATGCACGCCCACGGCATCGCCCACACCCACAACCACGTCCACGAAAACCAAAAAGCGGTGGTCAACCGTCTGGCCCGGGCCATCGGCCACCTGGAGAAGGTCAAGCGGATGGTGGAGCAGGGGTACGACTGCTCCGAGGTGCTGATCCAGCTGGCCGCCGTCCGCTCCGCGCTGGAGGGCACCGGGAAGGTGATCCTCCAGGACCACCTCCGCCACTGCATGGTGGACGCCGTGGCCGCCGGGGACCAGACCGCCATCGACGATCTGTGCCAGGCCATCGATAAATTCATGAAATAAGGGCCGCCGCTCCCCCGGAGGAATCCGGGAGAGCGGCTTTGACAAAAATTAGGGGAAATGGCGTTTTTGATTGGGATTGTATTTTTCCTTTTTCTATAGTACACTATGAGTTATACCAGATCGGGACAAAAAAACAATCGTGTTTTATGACAGCGGAGTTGCTTCGAGGGGGAGGGACGGTTATGGCGTCGAGCAAACAATATTTAGAATTTATTTTGGAGCAGTTGTCGGAGCTGGCCGGCGTTTCGGCCCGTGGGATGATGGGCGAATATATTCTGTATTACAATGGGAAAATTGTCGGCGGGATCTACGACGACCGACTGCTTGTAAAGCCGACAAAATCGGCAAGAACGCTCCTACCGGACGCCTCTTTTGAATTGCCATATGAAGGGGCGAAAGAAATGCTGCTCGTGGATAACGTGGACGACAGAGCTTTTTTGACCGCGCTTTTCCGGGCTATGGCCCGGGAACTTCCGACGCAAAAGCCAAAAAAGAAAAACCGATGACGGAAGCGGGAGCCATGGTCTATTATGATAAAAGCGTCGAGAGGGCGAGATTCATGAACTATAAAATCGCGATTTGCGACGATTTAGGCGCGGACCGGCAATATCTGGCGGCCCTGGCGGAAAACTGGGCGGCCCGCGCCGGGCACACGGTCAAAATCGACCAATTTTCCTCCGCCGAGGGCTTTTTGTTCCACTACGCGGAGGAAAAGGACTACGATATCCTGCTCCTGGACATTGAAATGGGGGCGATGGACGGGGTGGCCATGGCCAAACGGCTGCGGCGGGAGAACGACACCGTCCAGATCGTCTTCGTCACGGGCTATTCCGACTACATCTCTGAGGGTTACGAGGTGGCGGCGCTCCACTACCTGATGAAGCCGGTGGGGGCGGAGAAGCTCCGGGCCGTCCTGGACCGGGCGGCGGAAAAGCTGGCCAAAAACGAGCGGGTTTTGAATCTGGAGCTGGGCGGCGAGATGGTGCGATTGCCTGTTTACCAGATCCGGTACGCGGAGGTCTTCGGCAACTATGTGACCATCCACGCCAAGACCGACTGCACTGTGAAAATGACCCTGAGCAGCCTGGAGGAGCGGCTGGACGAGCGCTTTTACCGGGTGGGCCGCTCTACCTTGGTGAACCTGACCCAGATCAGCCGGGTGACGAGGACCCAAATCTTCCTGGGGGACGGGACCGTCCTCCCGCTGCCCCGGGGGGCCTACGACGGCGTCAACCGGGCGATCATCAACAGGGGGTGAGACCATGGGCCTGCTTTCCAAGCGGATCGATCAGCGGATCGCCGATTATCAGCGGGAGCTGATCGAGACCCACTACCGGGAGGTGGACAATATGTACCGCCAGATCCGGGGCTGGCGGCACGATTACCGCAATCATATCCAGACCATGAAGGCCTACGCCGCGGCGGGGGACTGGGAGGCCATCCGGCGGTACCTGGACCTTCTGGATGAGGACCTGACCACCGTGGACACGGTGATCAAGACCGGCAACCCCATGGCCGACGCCATTCTCAACTCCAAGATCTCCCTGGCCAAGGCCAAGGGGATCACCGTGGTGGCGGACGCCCAGATCCCCGTCCGGCTGCGCTCCTCGGAGATCGACCTGTGCTGCATCATCGGCAACCTTTTTGACAACGCCATCGAGGCCTGCCAGAAGCTACCTGAGGACCGGCGGGTGATCCGGGTGTACATGGACATGAAAAACACCCAGCTCTACATCTCCTTCACCAACTTCACCGCCGGGAAGAAGCTCAAAAAAGAGGGCCGGCTCTTCCGCAGCACCAAGGGCGAGGGCCACGGCTTCGGGCTGGTGCGGATCGACGCCATCGTGGAGCGCCTGGGCGGGTACATCAGCCGCAACAGCGAGGATGGGGCCTTCACCACCGAGATCCTGCTGCCCCAGCTTTGAGCGCGATTCATCCCCCGAAAACGGCGGTTCGTCCCCGGATCGACCCGGGGACGAATCTTTTGTGATACAATCGGCGCCGTGAGGTGAAACAACATGAAACCAAAGGAAAAACCAAAATACAACGTCCTTCAAAACGTGGGATGGATGGCGGGCCTGGCCTGGAAGACCCGCAAGCGGGTGCTGTTCTTCTGCGTGTTGTCAGCTTCCCTAGTGGTGCTGCTCAATTTGACCCAGCTCTACATCGCCCCCCAGGTCCTTTCCTGCGTGGAGCGGCAGGCCCCCTTGGGGGAGCTGCTGGGGACCATCGGGGCCTTCACCGCCGCCCTCTTTTTGGTCCAGGGCCTGGACCGGTATATCAGCGAAATCACCATGTTCGCCCGGGTGGATGTGCGCAGCGGGATCATCGGGAAAATCAGCGAAAAGTGCTGCGCCACCTCCTACCCCAACACCCTGGAGGAGCCCTTTATCAAGCTGCGGGAAAAGGCCTATAACGCCTGCAACGGCAATAACGAGGCGACGGAGCACATCTGGCAGACCCTGACCATGCTGCTGGCCAACATCGGCGGCCTGGTGGTGTACCTGGGCATTTTGTCCCGGATCAACGGGCTGCTGCTCCTGGTGATCGTGGCCACCTGCGTGGCCGGGTTCCTGGTCTCCCGGCACGCCAACAGCTGGCGGTATGCCCACAAGGAGGAGGAAGAAAAATACTTCCAGAAGGTCAACTACCTCCAGATCAAATCGGAATCGGTGGCCCTGGCGAAGGACATCCGGGTTTTCGGCCTTCAGGGCTGGCTGCGGGAGCTGCTGACCCAGGCCCACGACCTATATCTGGATTTCATCCTCCGCCGGGAGCGGGTGGAGGTGCTGGCGGACCTGACGGCGGTGGCGCTGACCATGGCCCGGAACGGCATCGCCTATGTGGTGCTGATCAACAAGGCCCTCCATGAGGGGCTGCCCGTCTCCGAATTTTTGCTGTACTTTACGGCGGTGACCACCTTCACCGACTGGGTCATGGGCATTCTGCGGCAGATGTCGGCGCTGCACAAGGAGAGCCTGGACATTTCCCTGATCCGGGAATTTCTGGACTACTCCGAGCCGTTTAGGCTTGACGGCGGGGCGGCGGTTCCAAAGGCGGTAGGCTATGAGCTGCGATTGGAGAACGTGTCCTACCGCTACCCCGGGGCCCGGGAGGACACCCTCCACGGTCTCGATCTGACCGTCCGCCCGGGGGAGAAGCTGGCCATCGTGGGCCTGAACGGCGCGGGGAAGACCACCCTGGTCAAGCTCCTGTGCGGCCTCTTAGACCCCACCGAGGGGACAGTCCTTCTGAACGGCCAGGATATCCGGACCTTTGACCGGCGGCGCTACTACGAGTTGTTCAGCGCCGTCTTTCAGGAGTTTTCCATTCTGGACGTCACCGTAGCGGAGGAGATCGCCCAGACCACGGAGGGCGTCGACTACGATCGGATCGGGGACTGCCTTGAGAAGGCGGGGCTCACCGCCGCTATCCAGAAGCTGCCCAAGGGCCTTCAGACCCACATCGGCCGGGAGGTCTATCTGGACGGCGCCCTGTTTTCCGGCGGCGAGACCCAGCGGCTGATGCTGGCCCGGGCCCTTTACAAGGACGGCCCCATTTTGCTGCTGGACGAGCCCACGGCGGCCCTGGACCCCATCGCCGAAAACGACATTTACATGAAATACAGCGAGATGACCAAGGGAAAGACCTCGGTGTTCATCTCCCACCGGCTGGCTTCCACCCGGTTCTGCGACCGGATCATCCTGATCGACGGCGGCAAAATTCGGGAGGAGGGCACCCACGACAGCCTGCTGGCCCTGGGCGGGGAATACGCCAAGCTCTTTAAGGTTCAGAGCCGGTACTATCAGGAGGGAAAGGAGTTTTGACCATGAAAAAGAAGCAAACGCTGCGCCACGCCGCCGCCCTTCATCTGCGGGCCATCCGGGCGCTGCACAAGGTCTGCCCCCCATTTTTCCCGGTCCTGACGCTGCAATGCCTTTTCAGCGCCGTCGCCCCCTACGTCACCGTGTTCTTCTCGGCCCGGGTCCTGAACGAGCTCGCGACCCTGCGCCGGGCGGAGGCCCTTTGGAGCTGGGTGATCGCGGGGGTGGGGTGCGTGGGGCTTGTGTCCGTTTTCAGCGCCGTTCTTCAGCGCCGGTACGGGACGCTGTACAGCGACCTGAGCAGCAGAAAGGAAATTCTGTTCATCCAAAAAATGTTTTCCCTGGACTTTTCCCAGCTGGATAAGCAGGAGACCCACGATCTCCGGGCCCAGATCCAGCAGAATGAGAACTGGTCCGGCTGGGGCCTGATGCAGGTACAGAGCATTTACAGCGATTTTGTCAGCGGCGTGGTGGGGATTTTCAGCGGCGTGGCCCTGACGGTGAGCCTGTTTACCGCGCCGGTCCCGGCCTCCGCCGGGTGGCTCACCGCGCTGAATAACCCAGTCTTCAGTTTGCTCCTGGCCGGCCTCATGGTGGGGGTCAGCGCCCTGGCGGGGATGTGCAACGCCGCCGCGACAAAATGCTGGAGCAGCGCCGTGGAGGTGGCCACCTTTGGAAACCGGCTGTTCGCCCATTTTGGCTTCATCGGCATGGACCGGGAGCGGGGCGTGGATATCCGCATGTACGATCAGCAGCGCCTGGTCCACGCCTACTGGACCACAAACACCTCCTTCGGCGCCACCGGCCCCATCGGAAGGCTGGCCCAGGGGAAAATGGGCGTCTACGCCAGCCTGGGGGCCTGCGTCACCGTCCTGATCACCGGCGCCATCTATGTGTTCACCTGCTTGAAGGCCTGGGGCGGCGCCTTCGACGTGGGCAGCGTCACCCAATATGTGGGCGCCGCCACGGCCATGGTGGGGAGCCTCTTTACCTTGGTGAGCATGATGGGCGTAATGGAGACCAACGCCGGCTATTTGGAGAAGATCTTCGCCTTTCTCGACATCCCCAACGCCATGTACCAGGGCAGCCTTACCACGGAAAAGCGAATGGACCGCCGGTACGAGATCGAATTTCGGGACGTGTCCTTCAAGTACCCCGGCGCGGAAACCTGGGCCCTGCGCCACGCCAGCCTCAAATTCAACGTGGGCTCCCGGCTGGCCATCGTGGGGGAAAACGGCAGCGGCAAGACCACCTTCATCAAGCTCCTGTGCCGCCTGTACGACCCCCAGGAGGGGCAGATCCTCTTAAACGGCATCGATATCCGCAAGTATCGGTACGACGATTACATGGGGCTGTTCTCCGTGGTGTTCCAGGACTTCCAGCTCATCGCCCAGCCCCTGGGGGCCAATGTGGCGGGCAGCATGGCATACGACCGGGACCGGGCCAGCCGGGCGCTGGTGGACGCCGGCTTCGGCGACCGCTTAGGTGCCATGCCCCAGGGCCTGGACACCATGCTCTACAAGAATCTCTCCGAGGACGGGGTGGACGTCTCCGGCGGCGAGGCCCAGAAGATCGCCATCGCCCGGGCGCTGTACAAGGACGCCCCCTTTATCATCCTGGACGAGCCCACGGCGGCTCTGGACCCCATCGCGGAGGCGGAAATTTACAGCAAATTCGACGAGATCGCCGGGGACAAGACCGCCATCTACATCTCCCACCGCCTGTCCTCCTGCAAATTCTGCGACGAGATCGCGGTCTTTCAGGACGGTCGGATCGTCCAGCGGGGTTCCCACGAGGCGCTGGTGGCCGACGAGGAGGGCAAGTATCACCAGCTCTGGTCCGCCCAGGCCCAGTATTACACAGTGGAATGACGAAATAAGCGCGGGCTCCGGCGGAAAAAAGCCGGAGCCCCTGTTTTTTGCCTTCTGACGGGCACTTTTTGGGCATATTGACGAAAAAGAGCGGAAAAATGGGCGGAAAAAAGGCCGCCTTTGGCAGAAACTTACCTTTTTCGACTCTGACATTTCCCGCTGAAACTTCGAGCCGCTGTGCAAATGGAAATATGAAATATGATTGGATAGAAAAAACGCCCCCAGGTATATCCCATCCACCCCCCAACCGGGAGAAAATCAATCCGTCGATCTGCGAAAATGGGCGCTGTTTGCACAGAAGTTTTATCGGCGGCCCGAATGACGATCATTTTGTGCAAACACCCGCCGCAAAATAGAAGAATAGTCGAAAATGATACTTTTTTGCCCCGCTTTTCCAGGCGGGGATTTTTGACGAATAAAATACGGTGAATAAGAATACACGACGAATACGGTCCCTCTTTTCGTCCTCCACGGGGGGACCTTTTCACGATTTTGTGCAAGCCCTCCAAGAGAACCTGGGAAATGGCCAACTTTTTTTGTCCGTTTTGAATTTTATACTTGCTATTTTGGTGGGAAATTGGTATTATTAACCTATACGCGGATCAGCTGTTCCCGGGACTCGCCCGCCGCGGTCCCATGGATTTCAACGAATCGGAAGAGAGGAAAAAATGATGAAAATGAAAAATGATAATATGTTTCGCAGGGAATTTGTGGAGGAGCTGAGCAGGAGGACCGGTCTGTCCGGCGCCGACGCCAGCGAGGTAACAATGGCGTTTTTGGACATCCTGGAGGACACCTGGTGCCAGGGCCGGGGCGTCAATTTCACCGGCTTCGGCGCCTTCGAGCTGCGCCCCATCAGCGAGCGGATGGCCCGGAACCCCAAGACCATGGAGGATGCTCTGGTCCCGGCGGGGTTTAAGCCGGTGTTCAAGGTCAGCCGGGGCCTGCGCGCCACCATTAACGACACCATTCGGCAAAATCAGAGCGGGAAATAACCCCCTTTCCGGCCCTCTGGGCCCCGTGACGAAGGTGATCGGCGGTGGGAGCCGTATAAAAATGCGGTGGATTTTTTGATCCGCCGCATTTTTTTCGACTAAAAACTTGCTTTTTTCGTACAATTCCTCTATAATGGATGTGTAAACAATATGCAAGCCGGTTCGCCGCCGTGGGCGGGCAGACCCTGGGGGAAGGAGCAGATCATCCTTGGCAAGCTCATTTACCAGAACATCGGAAGACGCGTACAGCCGCATCCGTTCGGGGACCATGACCCCGGCGAAGGCGGCGGTGTATCTGCGGGACCAGGAGATCCCCCTGCGCTATTTTGGGGACGTGCTGCGGGAGATGTACCCCTATCCCGACCTGAGTCTGCGGGTGGCGGCACTGTTCACGGAGGACGGGACGCCCCTGGAATCGGTGAAGCGGAAGATCTACAACTGGCTCTCCAGCGCCTATAAGCCCAGCACCCGGGAGGATGTGTACCGGGTGGCCTTCGCCCTGGACCTGAACGAGGACCAGGCCGGCCAGCTTCTGGGCATGTGTACCGACTATGGGATCAACTACCGCAACGGCCAGGACCTGGTCTATGCCTGGTGCCTGCGCAACGGATGGGGCTATCACGAGGCCCAGGAGCTGTACCGGTCCATGCCGCCGGCCCCGGCCACTTCCGAGGAGACGGACTCCGAATTGACCCACCGGATCTGGCTGCAATTCCAGCGGGCGGAGACGGAGGCGGACCTGCGGCGGTTTTACCAGGAGAATCTGCGCTATTTCGGCTCCTATCATCTCCGGGCGTACTACTATTTTGAGCAGTATATGCGCTGCCTCACCCGGCCGGACTCCAGCAACGGCGCCCAGGAGGAATTTTACTCCCTTGAGCGGGTGATGAGCGAATACCTGCCCATGCACATGCCCTCCGGCTCCGACCGGCAGGGGTATTCCCCCATTCAGAAGCTCATCAAGCGGAACTGGCCCAACGCCACCTCCCTGAAAAACATCATGGCCCGGCGGCAGGAGGTGCCCCGGAAGCTGCTGCTCCTGCTCTACATCATCACGGAGAACTCCGTGGGCGGGGAGTATTCCGAGCTGGACGAGGACTACATGACCATCGAGGACCGGCTGGACGGCCACTGGTGGACCATCAACGCCATGCTCAGCGACTGCGGGATGCCGGAGCTGGACCCCCGGAACGCCTTTGACTGGCTGGTGCTCTACGCCCTCACCGCCACCGGGGACGAGAGCATGAGCGAGCGGATGGAAAAGGTGATCGACATTCTCTACGAGGACGTCCGCTGACCGTATTTTAAAAATCAAACATAAAGGGCCGCCGGGATCTCCGGCGGCCCTTTTTAAACGCGGGGGCCCTGCCGATTGGCAGGGCCCCTTTGCTTGTCAAAAAGCCTCAATTCTTGGAATCTTTTTACCGCAGGACCGGCGCGGGACCGGTGATGGTGCCGCCGCTCTTGCTGATCAGCCTGGGAGAATCGTCCTCGATCTCGATGTAGATTACGCCGAGGTTCTCCAGGGTGCCGTAAACCGTCACGACGGAGGCTCCGGCGATCTGCATCTCGCCCCGGTTGACCACATGGCCGCCCAGATTGGTGGTGGCGACGCGGAAGAGGCCGTCGTTCACGATGTCGGCGTAGATCTCCCATTGCTGATAGCCCACGGACCCCATCTCCAGGTGGCCGGCGCGGTTCTCGATGCTGGAACCGGGGGCCAGATTCAGGTCGCCCATGACGGAGCAGAAGTTCGCGCGCTCCCCCTCCAGCACCAGAGATGCGGTGTTATCCATGTAGAAGAAGCCCCGGTTGAGCACGCGGGTATCCCGGAGCGTCAGGGTGGCCCCGTTGGACAAATTGGTGCCTCCATAGACGCCCAGATAGCCGTCGCTCTCTACCAGCACCTGAGACGGCTGGGAAAATTGCTCCAGGTAGCGGAGATAGGCGCTGCTCCGGTCCCGCACCGTCAGATGGTCGCCGCAGTTGTGCACATCGTCCGCCAAGAGGATCGTGTCCTCCCCCTCCACTTCCACCGACGCGCCGTTCAGCTCCAGGTCTAAGTGCATAAAGCTTCCGCAGCTGCCCCCGTCCAGCCGCAGCAGGCCGCCGGGCTGGAAAAGGACGTTACTACCGCTCCGGGTGAGCAGCTGGGAGGCGTCATGGAGCTCCAACCGGTCCACCTCCAGCAGGCCGCCCTCGATGGTAAACGAGGTGCCGGACACGGACAGCGTGGTGCCGGGGGCCATACGGAGTTCCCCGCGGACGATGAAGGGCGTATTCACCTCAAGATCCTCCGGGACCTGGATGACGGCCCCCGAGGGGATGACGACGCAGCCGATGTTTTCCTCGGACAGGATCGCGCGGAGCTGTTCCAAAGTGGCGGCCTCCCTTTCCGCGCCGTTGATATTGTAACTTTCCACCCGGGTGCGGCAGGCGACGCGGTAGTCCTGGGCCAGCGCGCCACGGACGTCTTGGATATAGAGGATGCCGGCGCCAATGACGGAGCCGCTATCCTGAATTTGGAAGTTGGCGCTGGAGACGCTCAGATACCCGTCGTTTTGTAATTTACCGGCCAGATCGATGGTCGCGGATTCGTTGACCTCATCCATGAGGCCGTAGTTGCAGAAGGTGGCGCCCTGCCGGACCAAAATGGCGCCGCTGTTGCCCAGGTAACTGCTCAGCTCGAAGACCATTCCGGGGTCCACTTCCAGCCGCGCGCCTTGGGCGTTTAGGAAATAGTCGCAGAAGAAGGGGTACTGTGGCAGGTCATAGCGCTCGCTTTCCGCGGTGTACCGCACCACGCCCAGGTTGAACACCGGGCCGCCATTGGGCATGCCGTGGATGGTGGCATTGCCCAGATTCACAAAGATCTGCTGCTGGCTGCCCTGGAGTCGCGCCGGATCGATGCTGGTCTCGGCGTTGCCGTAGTTGATGAATTGCCGGGGATTTATCGGACCGGCCAGGGTGCCGTGATTGATGAGAGTGTTGACCCGGAAATAAGTGTCGTCAGATTCAAAGATCAACTCCCCCTCCGCGGAGATCATCATGGCGGCGTGTGGGAAGTCGTGGTCGTAGAGGACCGTAATGCTGCCGTCGATCACGATGGCCTCGGCGTGGGCGAATTCCGCGTTTCTCAGATCATTGTAATTTTTCACATGGACGGCGTCGGCGAACAGCGCCTCCTCGTCCACGATGGCGACGTTGGAAAGCGTATAGTCCAGATTGACGGCGTCCTCCTGGGCGACGAGGGAATCCTCGCTCTCCAGCAGGTAGCAGCCCGCGACCATAGAGCCGCCGTCTTCCACGAATACCTGGCCGCCGCCGGAGACTGCCAGCAACCCGTCGATTCCGGCATTGGATTTTACATGGACCTGGCCGCCGTTCACTTGGACCTGCTGCCGCACGGTCAGAGTGCCCCCGCCGGAGACCTCCACATTGCCCTGAACGATCAGGTCCAGCGCGTCCAGGAGCCCCTGGACGGTCAGGGTGGCGCCCGGTTCCACGGTTATGGTGTCGGTGCCGCAGTGGACGTAGACGTCCTTCTCGATGAGTACCGGCTTGTTGATCACCAGGGGCTGCAGCATATAATTGATCGAGCTCCCCGTCTCCAACACGATTTGATCCACGGAGTCGTCGGCCAGGGCGTCCGGTAAGGACCGGCTGCAGTTGCCGCTGAGCCGCAGGACATTGGGTTCCTTCTGGACCGGTTCGGTGGCTTGAACGGTGGACCCGGCGCCGCCGGTGCCGCCGGGCACGGTGGGATCGGGGCTGCCCTGCCGCAGCATCAGCGGAATGGACACCGCCAGGATCACCGCCAGGCCGCAGGCCGCCGCCACGGGGATCCAGATCTTCTTCTTGGATTTTTTCTCTGTCTTTTGAGCGGTGGTCTTTTTCGCGTCCGTGTCCGGGACCGGGGGGAAGTGCCAGGGCTCCTCCCGGGAGACCTCTTCTCCGGCTTCCGCTGTTTTCGGCGCAGGAGCTGCCGGGACCGTCTCCTTCGGTTCGTCCTTGGGCGTCTCCGCCTTGGCTTTCGCCTCGGTTTTCGTCTCCTCGGGCGTCTCCGCCTCGGTTTTCGTCTCCTCGGGCGTCTCCGCCTCGGCTTCCGCTTCCTTGGGTGCCTCCGCCTCGGCTTTCGTCTCCTCGGGCGCTTCTACCTCCGCCGTTTCCTCCTGGGCGGGCTGCTCCTTCGTTTCCGGCGAGGTCTCCCCCTGAGGCGCGGTTCCGGTGGAATTATCGGGACCAAACTCCATTGGGGCGGTCACGGGGATGGTTTGTTCATCCTTTTCCTCCACCGGCGGATTTACAGGTTGGGGCGCGGGGACGGTCTCCTCCTGGCCGTAGTTCGGCCCGTAGAGCACCTGGGGCTTTACCGGCACCGGCACGCCCTGGTACAGCGAGGCGTAGAACTCCCGCACCGAGCGGAACCGGCGGGTGGGCTGCAGGCCCATGCCGAAGAGCAGACTCAGCTCCTGGGCCTGCGTCAGGTCCGCGCCCAGTTTTCTGGGCGGCACCAGCTCGTCGTCACAGATCCGGTCCAGGGCCTGGGGCGGGGTGACGCCGGTGAGGCAGTAGTACATGGTGGCGGCCAGGGAATAGACGTCCGTCCAGGGCCCCTGGCCCTTGTGCTGGTACTGCTCCACCGGGGAGTAGCCCTGCTTGAGGACGATGGTCATGGTCTCGTTGCCCTTGGCGGCGGACTCCCGGGCGCACCCGAAGTCCAGCAGGCGGACCATGCCGTTTTCCAGCATCAAATTGTCGGGGCTGATATCCCGGTGGATCAGGCCCAGGGCGTGCATGGATTCCAGGGCACCGAACAGGGGCTCCACCATGGGCAGCAGCTCGGCGGCGGAGATCTTCCCGCCCTTCTGGGCCACCAGCTCCTTGAAGGTGGTGCCGTCCACATATTCCATGACAATGTAGGCGGTGTTGTTCTCCTGGAAGTAGTCCCGAACGGCCACAATCTGGGGGGTCTTATCCATCCGGGCCATGGTCCGGGCCTCCCGGATGAACCGCTCCCGGCCCTTTTCGTAGCCCTGCCCGGCGATGCCGGTGAAGCAGTTCACAGCGGTGGACACCCGGCAGTTTCGGGACACGTGGTTCACCGGGTAGTATTCCTTGACCGCGACCCGCAGCTCCAGCCGGGTGTCGCAGCCGATGTAGGTGATGCCGAAGCCGCCCTCTCCCAGGACCCGGCCCAGCAGATACCGGTCGGCAAGCATAGTACCGGCGGGCAGCTGATGGGGCTGGGAGGTGTAACTGCCGCCGGTAAGGCCGCAGTTGGGGCACGGCTCCCCGGGGACGACCGGGGTCATACAGTAGGGGCAATATTGTTTCTCCATAGGGCGATCACTCCCATATCCGCGTTAATCGATCATCAGAAGGATGACCCAGAATGGATTTCCATCATCCGTCAGATAGTGGGCCAGGCCGATGCTGTTGTAGAGCTGCCCGGCGAAATCGCTGCTGAGATCTGAAGGAATGGGTCCGGCGTATAGGTCCGCGGCAAGGGCCTCCGCCAGAGAGGGGAAGTCCATGTCGCTGTAGAGGCAGTAGCAGAATTGGCGTTCCGGGCAGTATTCATCCACTACTTCGTACCAGGTGACGCCGTCTGTCACGTAGTCGCCGCCGGCGTATCCCATTTGAGCCAGCTCGTAGGCCGCCGCGGTGGCGTCGACAGCGGGCTTGAGCTGCGTCGAACCGCGGCCCCGCGCACCATTCATGGCCTTCGCCATCTGCATGACATAGATCCAGTCCTCCGCCAAGGTCTCGGACTCCAGGGCGTAGAAGGAATCGGGATGGCTTTCATAGAGGGACGGGTCAAAGAGGCAGTTGGCGGGCAGGCCGACCTTTAACAATGTCAAGACCTTGTTCATGGACCCCTCCGCGATCCAATGAACTTCCCGCTCCACGCCGTCCATGTCGGTGATCGTCTCCGGCACCTCGAAGTCGGAAACGCCGGAGGGGAAGTCCAGCACGATGGCGTCGGGCTCGGTGGAATCCCAGCCGTAAATGATCTTATCGACCATATAGAAGGTGTCCACATGGTAATCCGGGTCAATTTCGAAGGACATATTCCGCTCAAAGATCCGCACGGTCTCATCCAGCGCCTCGGGATTGAGGATCTTGGCGTTGTTGTCGTTCAGAATTATGCAGCGAAGGCCGGTATTCAAGAAGACCGACTCGCCCACCGTGATATTCGAGAAGCAATAGACCATGCGCATAGAGCAGTTTCGGAAGGCGTTGGCCCCGATCGTTTTCAGATGGACGGGAAGGTTGATACGCTCCTGGGCCTTGGCCCCGTCCCGCTCGGCAAAGGCATAGTCGGCAATGGCGGTGATGGGCACGCCGTTGGCCTCGTTGGGCATATCGCCGATCTCGTCGCCCACAAAGCCCACGATGGTGGCGTTGTCGTCGTCAATGATCTCCACCTGGAAGTCGTCCACCACGACGGATTTAGGATTTGTGCCCTCGGTGGCCTCGGTGGTAGGGGTGGGATTATGGGGCAGGGTGGGCCGGACGGAGGGGGCGTTGGTGGAGGCGGTGTGGTCGTTGGGAACATAGCCCGTGGAGGGCGAATCATCCCGCCGCCCGGCCAGCACCGCGATGATCACCACCAGCACCACCGCCGCGGCGATCGCGCAGATGATGCCGATCTTTTTCGGCGTCATATCCTGGAACCAGGTCTGGACCTTTTCCTTCAGCGCCTCAAAGCCCGTTTTCGGGGGCTGGAAGACCGGCTTGGAAGAGGTCTGCTGCTGGGTATACTGCTGGTAGCTCATCTGCTGCTGATACTGCTGGTAGGTCTGCTGGCTGGCCGGTATTTGCTGTTGGGGCTGCTGAGAGACAGGCGGCTGCTGGGGCTGCTGAGAGACCGGCGGCTGTTGGGGCTGCTGAGAGACCGGCGGCTGCTGCGGCTGCTGAGAAATTGGCGGCTGCTGGGGCTGCTGGGAGACCGGCTGCCACGGGGGCTGCTGGGAAACGGGAGGCTGGAGCTGGGTCTGGGCCGGCTGGGCCGGTTCCGGAACCGGCGGGACGGGGGTATAGACCTCCTGTTTGGGCGGCTCCTCCCGGAACAGATCCTGAGCAAATTCCTCCATGGAGCGGGTCCGGTCGCCAGGCTGCACCGCCATGGCGTGGAGCAGCGCCTGCTCCTGCTGCTGCGTCAGCCCAGCGCCAAGCCCGTTGGGCATACGGATGGGGTCGTCCTCCAGCCGCTCGGCGGAGGAGGGCGGGGTGACGCCGGTGAGACAGTAGTAAATGGTGGCGGCCATGGCGTACACGTCGGTCCAGGCGCCCTGGCCCTTCCGGGTGTACTGCTCGATGGGGGAGAAGCCCTGCTTCATCTGCATGGTCATGCTCTTGCCGGTGTTGGTGGACCGGGCGGAGCCGAAGTCCATCAGCTTCAGGGTGCCGTCGGGCATCCACATGATATTGTCCGGGCTGATATCCCGGTGAATGACCCCCCGGGCGTGGAGCGTCCCCAGATCGGCAAACAGGGGCGGCAGCGTGGGCAGCAGGACCTGGGCCGGGAAGCGCCCGCCCAGCTCCGCCATTTTCCGGTGCAGAGGGACGCCGTCCAGAAATTCCATCACCAGGTAGGCGGTGCCGTTGGCCTGGAAGAAGTCCACAACCTTCACCAGTGTGGTCAGATCGTCCTGGGATAGAAGCATTTTCGCCTCCTCCAGGAAGCTGTTCAGGCCCTTTTGATACACCTGCTCCTGGCCGGTCATCACCTGCACGTCCCGGCCGTTCCCGGCGCGGAAGGCGCAGTAGCTGGGGAAATACTCCTTGACCGCCATCCGGCGGTGGGAGTTGACCTCCAGGGCGGCGTAGGTGATGCCAAAGCCGCCCTTGCCCATGGCGGCGCCCAGCTGATAGGTGCGCAGACCGTTGCTGCTGGTCAGAACGGAACCAACCAGCAGATCGATCCCTACCTGGCCGGTCCAGCTCATGTCCCCGCCGCAATAGGGACACTTAGAGCCGGAAGCGGGACGCATACAGTGGGGGCAGTATTCCATAAATGAACCCTCCTTCTCTAAAAATCACAAACGCGGGTACTTCCCGCGGAAAAAACGGAAAGCGTTTTCTTCTCCAAACCTATGCCGTGTGATCCTACGCGCTAGGGGACCATCAGAATGAACTCCCAGCAGTAGTTTAGGTTCTCTTCGTTGTACCACTTGCCGACGCCTAAGCGGAGATAGTATTGGCCTTGGACCGAGGATGCGTTCGGGTTGTCGATGGCGTGGGCGTACCTACTTACCACTTGCTCACTGACCGCGCTATAGGAGGCGGAGCTGCTGTAGTACAATAGAGCAAAGGTCCAGTCCTGCAGGCCCGCTTCCTGGATGACGGTGGTCCATCTCTGCCCGTCGGGGCGGATGCCGTCCTCGTTGTAGTACTGCTCCTGGCAGAGGATGTTCGCCGCGTCGCACAGCACCGGGTCCGGCAAAATGGCCGGGGCGCTGCTGGGACGGGCGTTGTTCATCGCCTCGCAGACGGAGCAGGCGTAGATCCAGAAATCGGCGAGGGTATCGTCGTAGAGCGCGCTAAACTCCGAGACGCCGCCTCCCTGGCTCTTTTTGAGGCTGAAATCAAAGCGGCAGCTGGGCGGCAGCGCGACGGAGGTCCCCGACTGGATGCCGGCGTCGGCCCCTTCCGCGATCCAAACGAATTCGTGGGGCGTGCCGCCGTACTCCACCGTGTTGGGCAGCTCGATAGATTTCTTCGTGCCGGAGAGCAGCACCACCACGGCGGTGGAATTACGCGTCAGGAGATAGAAGGTGCCGTCCTCCAGGGTGTCGCAGTCCCTCCACGCGCCGAAGCCGTCGTCCTTGGTCCGCTGGTAGAGCCGGACGTCGTCCGGCAGGTCCCAGCCGGAGGTGCTACAGGTGGAATCGTAGACCCAGACCAGATGAATGTCGGAATTGGCGAAGGCGTTCTTCTCGCAGCGCACGTCGGAATAGGCCTTCAACATCCGCAGGCCCTGGCACCGGGCAAAAGCATTGGCGCCGATGGTCTCCAGTTCCAGCGGAAGCAGGATGTAGTCCTTCGTTTTCGCGCCGGCGAACGCGCCGTCTTCAATAGCGGTGACGTTGATGCCGTTGATGTCGTCAGGAAGGCTGAAAATCGTCGTATTCCCGGTATAGCCAACGATGGAGGCGTGCTGATTGTCCACGATCCGAAACACGAACCCTTCGTCATCCGTGACGGTGCCATCCCCGCTTTCCGTGGGTTCAGGCGCTTCGGTGGGCGCTTCGGTAGGCGTTTCGGTAGGCGTTTCGGTGGGCGTGTGATCGTTACGAGGGGGCAGGGTGGGCCGCTGCGCGGGGGTCTGAGACCCGGTGGCAGCCGGCGGATTTTGAATCGTAGGCTTGGACTCCTCCCGGGGCCACAGGGCCACGCCGATAATCAGTCCGACCACCGCCACCGCCGCCAGGGCGATGGCGCCAATGAAGGCGACCTTCTTTGGCGGGATGCCCGGGGTCTGCGAGATGGGCTTTCCCTGCAGGGACTGCTGGAAGACCGGCGGCTGCTGATAGCTCTGCTGGCTGGACGGGATTTGCGGCTGCTGCGGCTGCTGAGAGACCGGCGTCCACTGGGGCTGTTGGGAAATGGGGGGCTGGACCGGCGGCTGGAAGACCGGCGGGACAGGAATATAGGCCTCCTGCTTGGGCGGCTCTTCCCGGAACAGATCCTGGGCAAATTCCTCCATGGTGCGGGTCCGGCCTCCGGGCTGCACCGCCATGGCGTGGAGCAGCGCCTGCTCCTGCTGCTGTGTCAGATCGGCCCCCAGGGCGGTGGGCGGCTGCAAAGGATCCTGATCCAGCCGCTCCACGGAGACAGGCGGCGTGACGCCGGTGAGACAATAGTAGATCGTGGCGGCCAGGGCGTACACATCCGTCCAGGAGCCCTGACCTCTGCGGGTGTACTGCTCGATGGGGGAGAAGCCCTGCTTCATCAGCGTGGTCATGCCGCTGCCGTTGCCGGTTGCTCTGGCGGAGCCGAAGTCGATCAGCTTCAGGGTGCCGTCCGGCGTCCACAGGATGTTGTCCGGGCTGATGTCCCGGTGAATGACCCCCCGGGCGTGGAGCGTCCCCAGGTCGGAAAGCAGGGGCGGCAGCGCGGGCAGCAGGACTTGGGTCGGGAAGCGCCCGCCCAGCTCCACCATTTTCCGGTGCAGGGGGACGCCGTCTATAAACTCCATCACCAGGTAGGCGGTGCCGTTGGCTTGGAAAAAGTCCACCACCTTCACCAGTGTGGTCAAATCGTCTTGGGATAGGAGCATTTTCGCCTCCTCCAGGAAGCTATTCAGGCCCTTTTTATAGACCTGCTCCTGGCCGGTCATGATCTGCACGTCCCGGGCGTTTCCGGCGCGGAAGGCGCAGTAGGTGGGAAAATATTCCTTTACCGCCATCCGGCGGTGGGAGTTGACCTCCAGGGCGGCATAAGTGATGCCGAAGCCGCCCTTGCCCATGGCGGCGCCCAGCTGGTAGGTGCGCAGACCGTTGGTGCCGGTCATGACGGTCCCAACGGGCAGATCCACGCCGACTTGCCCGGTCCATTTCAGGGGTTTGCCGCAGTGGGGGCAAACATCCCCGGCGGCGGGGCGCATACAGTGGGGGCAGTATTCCATCTTTCTTATACCTCCCTATCTAGGTCTTACCATCAATTTACAGTGGCCACAATGATCACGATCACACCGGCCACTTCCAAAAGCAAGGGCTTGAGCAGCGTTTTTCGCTCGTCCTCTGTAGGCATGATTTGCGGGGAGATCTCGTCCCACCCGTAGGCCGCCAGCGCGCCGCCGGCGAAGAGCAGGATCGCGATCCGAGAGAGCATGGTGTACATCATCAGCGGATAGTCCACGTTGTCGATGATGGAGAGCACCCCGAGGATCAGGGCAGCCAGGGCGGGGATCACCGCGCTATAGAACCCCAGCCGTTTCCGGTCGGTGGCCATCACATAGACGATGCACGCGCCCAGGGCCGCGGCCATCACGCCGGAGCCAATGGCCTGGTTTACCTCTACGGTCAAGCCGCCCATGGTGAGATTTGCCCAGAGCATCAGACCCACATAGACCACCAGCGGGAACAATGACGAAGCCAGGACGTAGTACTTCCGGTCCATGGGCAGGGGCGGGGCCCCCATGTCCTTCCAGTAGAGACACGCCGAGACAATGGCCGCCACTGGAATACAGACGTAGAGCAAGCCGGAGCCCGTCATCTGAACCGTTACGCCCTCAAAGAGGAGGGGCAGCGGCAAGAAGCTCAGCTGTCCGAGGATCACGGCGATTCCGGCGGCGCAGGGCCAGAAGATGGCGGGCCTTTCCCCGGAATTGCGGGCTAACAGAAGACCGCAGACCGCGAAGCTTAGGCTTCCGGCAACGCGGATCAAGTCGGACGCCGCCTGATAGAATAGATAAAATCCGCTTTTCTCAAAGCTATATGTTCCCCAAGTGCCGCTGCTGCTGAACCATGAATAGTCCCAGCGATCCAGCAGATCCAGGAAGTCCCGCGCGTAAGGCACGACCAGCAGGACCATCGCCCCGCACATGGCCAAAAGGAACCACTTTTTCCACGGAGTCTCCGCCCCGTACACCACCGGAGACGGTTGGGGCGCGGGCGTCGGCTGGGGCGCGGGCGTCGGCTGGGGCGCGGGCGCCGGCTGAGGCGTAGGCGTCGGCTGGGGCGTAGGCGCCGGCTGGGGCGTGGGCGCCGGCTGGGGCGTGGGCGC
>CANRQC010000017.1 GCA_947632695.1 uncultured Oscillospiraceae bacterium
GATGGCGTCGCACATGGAGGCGTAGTGTTCGGCAAAGGTTTCCATGGTATCAGCTCTCTTTCGCTTGAAGCAGAGCCTGCATGGTCTGGCTCTGACTCAGATCGGCCTTCTGCTCCCGGGGGATCAGTCGGATGGTGATGGTTTTGTGCAGCCGCTGGGACTGTAAAAGGCCCACGTCGGCGAAAATATCCAGGCAGGTGAGCATCTGTTCCAAACTCAGGGGTCTGCCCGCCCACCGGACGATCCGGCGGCACAGGCACATCGGCGAGTCCTGAATGGGGCCGGGGATGCTGGACAGATACCGCCAAACAAAGGCAAGGGTGGCCCGGTCCGGCAGCAGCGCCGCCGCCCCCGCCGGGTCCAGCCGGCCTGCCCGAAGCTGCCGGTAGCCGGCGATGCTGTCGGAGCAGGGGGCCTTGCAGGCGGGGCGGATGTCCGTGACGTTCAGCAGCACCGTGCGCTCCCCCCGGTAGTCGTTGATCTGGGGTGTGAAGGCGACGTCCACCGCGTCCCCCGGCGCCAGTCCCTGGGCTTCCCGGCCGGGGGAGAAATAGATGGCGTTGAAGCCCTGGCGGCCCACCCGGAGCCGGAGCCGCAGGTGCTTGCCGCCGCCCACGGGGATCAGCCGCTCCAAAATGGCGCCAGTCAGCATCAGCTCCGGCTTGGGGCATCCCCCGCCGCAGGGCTCCAGCTGGGCCAGGGCCTGGATGCCGCTTTCGGTCAGCAGCTCCGGCGGAACGGCGCAGTCGATCTCCAATGTGGTGCGGGGCACCTCCCCGGCGTAAAACTGCCGGGCCAGGGCGCTGACCTCCCGGCGGAAGTCGGGAATGTTCTGCCGGCTGATGGTGAATCCCGCCGCCAGCTCATGGCCTCCATAGCTTTCCAGCAGGGGGGCCAGGGCGGTGAGAGAGGAGAATAGATTAAAGCCACCGTAGCTGCGGGAGCTGGCCTTGCCGTGTTCTCCGTCCAGACAGATGAGGAAGGTGGGGCAGGCGTACTCCTCGGCGATCCGGCTGGCCACGATGCCCACCACCCCCTGGTGCCAGGCCTCGTTTGCCAGGACAATGGCCTCCGGGGCGGTGGTCTGGGAGAGCATCTCCACCGCCTGCCGGTAGATTTCCGACTCCACCGCCTGGCGCTGGTGGTTCAGTTCGCACAGCGCTTTGGCAAGCTCCTCCGCCCGCCGGGGGTCCTGGGTCAAAAACAGCTCCACCGCCAGCTCGATCCGGCCCATCCGCCCCGCGGCGTTGATGCGGGGGGCCAGGGAAAAGCCGATGGAGGAGGTGGTCAGATTTTCCGGGTCGCAGCCGCTCTCCCGGATCAAGGCGGCGATGCCGGGGCGGCGGGTGTGCCGCAAAGAGGCCAGGCCCCGGTAGACGAAGGTGCGGTTTTCCCCCTGGAGGGGCATCACGTCCGCCACGGTGCCCAGGCAGACCATGTCGGCATAGTCCGATAGGATCTCCTCCTGACTTCCGCAGAGGGCGGAGGCCAGCTTAAAGGCCACCCCCACGCCGGAGAGGGCCTTGTGGGGATACCGGTCCCCGGGCCGGTGGGGATCCACCACCGCCACCGCCTGGGGCAGCCGCTCCTTGCAGGCGTGGTGGTCGGTGATCACCAGATCCACGCCCAGCTCCCGGCAGAGCCCGGCCTCCTCCACAGCGGTGATGCCGCAGTCCACCGTGACGATCAGCCCCACCCCCTCCTGCCGGAGCTGGCGGATGGCGGCGGCGTTCAGACCGTAGCCCTCCTCCATCCGTCCGGGGATGTAGGGCACCGTATTGGCGCCGTGGCGGCGGAGGAAATCCGTCAGCAGGCAGGTGGCGGTGATCCCGTCCACGTCATAGTCCCCGAAAACGGCGATTTTCTCCCCCCGGGCCATGGCCAGACCCACCCGCCCGGCGGCCAGATCCATATCCGTCAAGGCGAAGGGGTCGTGGGGCGGGGTGTCCCGGTCTAAGTAGACGGCCGCGTCATGGGCCGTCCCAATGCCCCGGGCGGCCAGGATCATGGCGGTCAGCGGGGGATATCCGGCCCCCGCCAGGGTATTGACGTCCTCCTGCTTCGGCGTTCCGACTTTCCAAATTCCGTATTTCAAATCCAGCACATCCAAATCATAACTTTTTCCGCTATTATAGCAAAAAAATGCCGGATGCACAATAGGCAGTTGGGATTTTTCTATTCGGGAGCGGGATTGGCCAGCTCCGAGGCCGCTACCGCCAGCATGGGGCACAGCAGCACCCCCGCCACCCCCCACAGCCGGTAGCCCACATACAGGGAGACCAGCGCCGCCAGGGGGTCCAGTCCCAGCTGCCGGCCCAGGAGCCGGGGCTCCAGCACGGAGCGGGTCAGAGCGCAGACCAGGTACACCGCCAGCAGCCCCAGGGCCTTTTGGGGACTGCCCTGAAACAGAGAGATGAGACTCCAGGGCAGCAGCACCGTCCCGGTGCCCAGCAGGGGCACGGCGTCCACCAGCGCCACCCCCAGGGCCCAGAGCAGACAGCGGGGGATCCGCAGCAGGGCCAGGCCCCCGGCGGTGAGGAGAAAGGTGGCAAGACTCAATCCCAGCTGGGCCCGCAGCCAGCCGCCCAAGGCCTTCCGGCACCGCCGGAGGGCGGGCAGGACCTTGCGCCAGTCCTCCGGCAGGACCCGGTCCAGCCATGCTCTGGCGGCGGGGAGCCGGGTGGACAGAAAGAAGGCGGAGAGCACCCCGGTCCCGGCGGCCAGGAGCCCGTCGGGCAGAAACCCCAGCAGGGCGGACAGAGCGCCGGGGATCTGCCGCTCCAGCTCCTGTAAGATCCCGGCGCCCACCCCAGAGATGTCCAGGGCCAGCCGGAGCAGGAGGGGCCGCAGCCCGTCGGGGGCCTGATCCGCCAGGGCCACCAGACCGTCGGAGAGGCTGGTCATCCCGTCGTTGGCGGCGGCGGCCAGATCCGGCAGGGCCCGGCTCAGGGCCAGCAGCTCCCGCAGCAGCAGCCGGCCCGCCAGAGCCAGCAGAAGCCCCAGCAGCAGCAAAATAGCGGTCACCCCCATGCCGGAGGCGGCGGCCCGGGGCATCCGCAGCCGGTTCTGGCCCAGCCCCACCAGGGGCTCGGCGGCCAGAGCCAGGATCGCCCCCAGCAGGAAGGGCAGCAGCAGCGGCAAAAGGAACCTTGCCAGCAGATAGACCAGCAGGATGGTCAGCGCCAAAGTCAGGGGTTTTCGCAGAGCGGTGTGATTCATGATGCGCTCCTTTTCAACGGTTTTTGCACAAAAGGGGGTTGTAATTTAAAAAATATTATGATACAATGTGTGCGGAGACCAAGCAGGCTTTCCCCGATATCCACGGGACCAAAATAGAAACGGTAGGAGGATCATCAATCATGAAAAGTTCAGACTACTTCATTGTGCAGGCAGACGCCCTGCCTGAAATTTTCCTCAAGGTTGCGGAAGCGAAGCGGATGCTGGCCTGCGGCGAGGCACGGGCCGTGAACGAGGCGGCCGCCCGCACGGGTATCAGCCGCAGCGCGTTTTATAAGTATCGGGACGCGATTCTCCCCTTCCAGAACATGATGGCTGGCCGGATCGTTACCTTCCAGCTGCTGCTGCGGGACCAGCAGGGTGTTCTGGCCTCGGCCCTGGGCGCCTTCACCGCCCGGCATGCCAATATTCTCACCATCAATTCCATTATCCCCACCAACGAGGCCGCCCCCGTCACCATCACGGCGGAGACCATCGACCTGACCGTGGAGGTGGCCCAGCTCCTGGACGAGCTGAAGCAGCTTCCCGGCGTGCTCCGGGCCGACATTCTGGCGGCCTGACCCCCTCTTCAATCGCCCGCCCCTCCCGGCTTTCGCCGGGAGGGGTTTTGTCACCGTTCCGGCCGATCCGACATAGACTGCCACCGGAGGTGAAAAAACATGCTGATCGTGCAAAAATATGGCGGTTCCTCCCTGGCGGACGCCCCCCGGCTCCTCTCCGCTGCCCGCCGGGTGACGGGACTGGCCCAGCAGGGGGCCCAGGTCGTGGTGGTGGTCTCCGCCCAGGGGGACACCACCGACGATCTCATCGCCGCGGCCAAGCAGGTCAATCCCCGGGGCTCCGCCCGGGAAATGGACGCCTATCTGGCGGCGGGGGAACAGCTCAGCGCCGGACTGATGGCCATGGCCATCGGGGCCTTGGGCTATCCCGCCGTGAGCCTCACCGGCTGGCAGGCGGGACTCCGCACCGACGGCGTCCACGGAAACGCCCGGATTCTGGGCCTGGAGGGGGATCGGATCCGCCGGGAGCTGGACCAGGGCAAGATCGTGGTGGTGGCGGGCTTCCAGGGCCTGGGCCCGGGGGAGGACGTGACCACCCTGGGCCGGGGCGGCTCGGACACCACGGCGGTGGCCCTGGCGGCGTTTCTGAAGGCCCAGGTCTGCCAGATCTTTACCGATGTGGATGGGGTCTACGACCGGGATCCCCGCCGATACCCGGACGCCACCCGCTTTGGCCGGATCTCCTATGAAAAAATGCTGCGGCTCATCGAAAACGGCGCCCAGGTGCTCCATGACCGAAGCGTGGAGCTGGCCCGGGAGTACATGATCCCAGTGGAGGTTTTATCTTCCTTCACGGGGGCCCCGGGAACGATCGTGGGGCCCTGAAAAGATTCTAACCGCCGGAAGGGGCGGATATTCTCAGCTTCAAAAAAACAACAGGCGGCGCGAAATGAGCGCCGCCTGTAATTTGACCGGAAAACCGAAAGAGTCAAGAGGTAGTAGACACAAAAAAGGGGCGGTTCAAGCCACCGGCCCTGTCAAAAGCAGGGTTGATGGCTTGAACCGTTTCGTGTTTTAATATTCTAGAAAAATGGGCAAAAATTGCCCCTGAGCAAGCTGGAAACCATTAAGACTTAAGACTGTAGTTGAAATTTTAGCAGGAATCGCCAACATCGCCTTAGTGATCTATACAATGCTCAAGGGCTGCTCAGGGGCTGATAGACTGGGGAGGGCTAACCCCACCTACCACGGCTATTATACACCATCTGTATCCCATTTGCAAGGAAATTTTTATATACAAAACGCGGCGTAGAGCGGAACGGTCTTTTTCCCGTCCTCAAAGCCAAAGTTTTTCGCGGAGAGCTTGATGGCGTAAGCGGGCTTGTAGGCGTCCATATAGACCTTTAAGCTCTTGGCTCTGGTATTGTCGGCGGATTTGACCTCAATGGGAATGAGCTTGCCTTCCCGCTGAATGACGAAATCAATTTCCGCCCCACGCGTGGATTCCCAATAATAGGTCTGGTAGCCGTTGATAGTGAGCTGCACATTCACATAGTTTTCCGCAAGTCCGCCCTTAAAGTCGCTGAGTTCCTCCACCATGTAGAGGACGTCGTTTGCGGCCAAATCCTTTTTGGCGGCCAGCAGACCCAGATCGGAAACATAGATCTTGAAAGCGTCAATGTCACGGTAGTTTTCCAAAGGCTTTTTAACCTGTTCCACCTTGAACACCTGCGACGCGATGCCGGAGAGTCTCAGCCATTCGATGGCGTTCTCAAATTCGGACGCCCGCCCGCCCTTCTTGACCAGCTTATATTGAAAACGGGTATTCTTTTTTGAAAGCTGCACGGTGATGTTGTCATAGGCAAGTCGGGTCTTTTTGATCTCATTCAGATTATTATATTTGCTCATATCATTTAGATAGCTTGCCAGAATGGTGTCCTGCGTGTGACGCACAAGGATATAATCCTTTGTCTGTGCAAACTGCATGACGCACTCCGGCATACCGCCCACCACAAGATACTGGCGATAAAGCAGCATCGCCGCATCGTGCAAAGCGGAAGGGATCGGCGTGTTGGTATGGAAGGACTTTTTGATCTGTTCTACCAGCGTGTCCTCACCCAACGCAAGCATAAATTCCTCCATATCCATCGGGTAAAGGGTTTTCATATCGACCTTTCCCACGGGAAAAGAGAACTTTGCCCGGTTTGCCGCGACGCCTAGGAGACTCCCCGCCACGATGATGTGATAATCGGGAGCGTCTTCGCAAAAATACTTGAGTGAAGTCAACGCCCGCTCGCAGAGCTGCACCTCGTCAAAGACGATCAGCGTTTTTTCCTTGACGATGGTTTGCCCCGCGATATGGGACAGAATTGGGATCAGATAATCGGGGCTGATGTTTTCATCAAAGGTTGCCGAGAGCTTTGGATTGGTTTCAAAGTTGAAATACGCCACATTCTCATAGTGTTTGCGCCCAAACTCCAAAATGGAATAAGTCTTGCCCACCTGCCTCGCTCCCTGCAAGATCAGCGGCTTGCGGTGAGCGCTATCTTTCCATGCTTCTAAAAAAGCCAAGATTTTTCGGTACATAAATGACCCTCCTTTTTAAGAAGTCACTTATAGTATAGCAGATGTTCATGTAAAAATCAATGAGTTTATAGAAAAAATTAACATTAAATTACACGAATATTTCAGTGAACCTAGCATAATTCGACATGAAGCGCCCAGTTAGGAAACTGGGCGGCGACCTGCCACCGGCAGGTCGCATTTGATTATTCGAGTCCCCCTGGCGTACCAAGGCCGCACCCGGAGGGTGCGGCGGGGAATTGAAAGGATCAGCCAGAAGGGACTCGTCTTGCGAAGGAGCGCCCAGTTAGGAAACTGGGCGGCAATCTGCCACCGGCAGATTGCATTTGACTGTTCGAGTCCCTTCTAACGTACCAAGGCCGCACCCGGAGGGTGCGGCGGGGAATTGATAAGGATATGCCAGAAGGGACTCGTCTTGCGAAGGAGCGCCCAGTTGGAAGCTGGGCGGCGACCTGCCACCGGCAGGTCGCATTGAATCGTTCGAGCCCTTCTGGCGTACCAAAAGCCGCACCCGGAGGGTGCGGCTTTTGGTACGCCAGAAGGGACTCGAACCCCCGACCTACTGATTCGTAGTCAGTCACTCTATCCAACTGAGCTACTGGCGCGTAACACTTTTCGTGCCCGAATATAGTAGCATACCGGGGCGGAAAATGCAAGTATTTTTTTCAAAAAAACCGGTTTTTTCCAGGCCGGGACTAACCCCGGGGAAAAATGTTCATAATTCAGCTATGGACTTTTGCCCTTCGGGCTGGTAAAATAGTACCAATCTTTCATGGGAGTTGAGGGCCTTGAAAAGTTTAAGGAGCCGGTTTGAGCGGTTCTGCTACCGCCACCGCAATCAGGGGATCCCAAATCTGATGCTCTATATCAGCCTGGGCTGCGCCCTGGTGTATGTGATGACCCTGATCGACAGGCAGGGTACGCTGTATTATTTGCTGTGCTTCGATCGGACCGCCATTTTCCACGGCCAGGTCTGGCGGCTGATCACCTATCCGCTGACCTATTATATCGAAAACCCGCTGCTCATGGCGATCAGCCTGCTGTGCTATTACTCCCTGGGCCGAGCCATGGAAAATATCTGGGGCACCTGCCGGTTCAATTTGTTCTACCTCTCCGGCGTGGTGCTGATGGATATCTACTGCATGATTTTTGACGGCACGGCCAGCGCTTATTACCTGAACCTGAGCCTGTTTTTGTCCTACGCCACCCTCTACCCCGACGCCCAGTTTTTGCTGCTGTTCATCATCCCGGTGCGGGCGTGGATCTTCGCCGTGCTGGACCTGGCGCTGGTGATCTTCGGGCTCTTCGGGCCCTTCCCGGGGAACCTGTTCCCGGTGGTGTCCTTGCTGAACTACTTCCTGTTCTTTGGCAAGGACGTGCTGAACTTGATCCCCATGTCCTGGCAGGCCAATTTCCGGCGGCTGTTCCGGAAAAAGCCCAAGAAGGCCGGGGCAAAGCCCATTCCCTTCCCCAACGCCGGCTCCTGGGAGGCCAGCACCGCCCAGGTCCAGCAGCCCTACACCCACCGGTGCACCGTCTGCGGCCGCACCGACGTGTCGGACCCGGATCTGGAATTTCGCTACTGCTCCCGGTGCAACGGCTACTACTGCTACTGCCAGGACCACATCAATAACCACGTCCACATTCAGTAAAATCAAAATCGGGAGGCGCTGAAGCGCCTCCCAAGTTTTTTACAGCTCGCAGTTGTTGACGGTCCGGGGGAAGGGGAGCACGTCCCGGATGTTGCCCATGCCTGTCAGGTACATGACGCACCGCTCAAAGCCCAGGCCGAAGCCGGCGTGGCGGGCGGAGCCGTACTTCCGCAGGTCCAGATAGAAGGCGTAGTCCTCCGGCTTCATCCCCAGCTCCCGGATCCGGGCGGAGAGCTTTTCGTAGTCGTCCTCCCGCTGGCTGCCGCCGATGATCTCCCCGATCCCCGGCACCAGGCAGTCCATGGCCGCCACGGTTTTGCCGTCGGGGTTCAGCTTCATATAGAACGCCTTGATCTCCTTGGGATAGTCGGTGACGAACACGGGCCGCTGGAAGACCACCTCGGTCAGATACCGCTCATGCTCCGTCTGCAAGTCGCTGCCCCAGTGGACGGGGTAGGCAAATTCGGCGTTGTGGGGCTCCAGGAGGGCGATGGCCTCGGTGTAGGTCACCCGGCCAAAGTCGGAGGTCAGGACGTGGTGGAGCCGGTCTAAGAGCCCCTTGTCCACGAACTGGTTGAAAAATGCCATCTCCTCCGGGGCCTCCTCCAGAACGTAGGAGATGATGTATTTCAGCATGTCCTCCGCCAGAGCCATGTCGTCGGACAGGTCGGCGAAGGCGATCTCCGGCTCGATCATCCAAAATTCGGCGGCGTGGCGGGTGGTGTTGGAGTTTTCCGCCCGGAAGGTGGGGCCGAAGGTGTAGATATTCTTAAAGGCCATGGCGAAGGTCTCTCCGTTGAGCTGGCCCGACACGGTGAGGTTGGTGGCCTTGCCGAAGAAGTCCCGGCTGTAATCCACAGCCCCGTCCTCGGTCCGGGGCGGGTTCGCCAGATCCAGGGTGGTCACCTGGAACATCTCCCCCGCGCCCTCGCAGTCGGAGCCGGTGATCAGGGGGGTGTGGACGTAGACGAAGCCCCGCTCCTGGAAGAACCGGTGGATGGCGTAGGCGATCAGACTCCGGACCCGGAACACCGCCTGGAAGGTGTTGGTCCTGGGCCGCAGATGGGTCATGGTCCGCAGGTATTCCAGGGTGTGCCGCTTCTTTTGTAGCGGATAGTCCGGGGCGGAGGGACCCTCCACGGTGACCGCCGCTGCCTGAATTTCAAAGGGCTGCTTGGCCTCGGGGGTCAGCACCAGCTCCCCCTCCACGATCAGGGCCGCGCCCACATTGGTCTTGGAGACGGCCTGGAAATTTTCCAAAGTGTCGTGGTACACCACCTGGACGGGGCTGAAAAAGGTCCCGTCGGACAGCACGATGAAGCCGAACTGCTTGCCCGCCCGCACGGAGCGGACCCAGCCGCCAACCCGGATGGTCTTTCCGGCGTAGGACGGGGCGTCCCGATACAATTCCCGAACCGATACCAGATCCATAGCAAATTACCTCTCTTTTCCATGTGTTTTATAAAGTATACGCCATTTTTCCCGGTTTTACAAGAGGGAAATTGGCCAAAGCCCCATCATCAGCTGCAGGATCACCCACAACACCGTCAAATGGGCGGGGTAGAACAGGTAAAAGGCCCATTGCGCCGCCGGGCTGGCGGTGGCCTTCCGGCCGGAGTAGAAGGCGATGGGGATCACGGCCCCCACATAGAACAGCTCCACATCCGCATGTCCGGTGAGCAGGGCCAGGGCCGGCAGTCCCAGGGCCAGGAGCGGCAGCCGAAATTCGCTGTCCCGGACCAGGACGAACAGCGCCGCCACCAGGATGCCAAATCCGGCGTAGTCCGTCCGCAGCAGCTCCGCCAGGACCGCCGTCGCCGCCACGGCCAGGAGCTTTACCAGGGGGCTTTTGGTATTTTTCATCGCCAGAGCCATGCCGAAGGCCAAAAGCAGCGTCACCATGACGTTCTGATGGCCCCAGGTCCAGCGACCGTAGAACAGCATATCAAAGGGCAGCTCGGAAAGGACCATGCCGACGGCCAGCCGCAGGGCATACCGCCCGGGATGGCGGGTGTGATGGACCCCCTCCACCAGCAGGAAGCAGTAAATGGGAAAGGCGATCCGCCCGATGATCCGGAGCCAAAGGGCGCCGGGGGCCAGGGCCGCGCCAATGTGGTCCAGGAGCATACTGGCGCAGGCGATGAGCTTCAAGCCCTCCTGGGAGAGGCCGCTAGATTGGGTTTTCATGGTCTCACACCCTTTTTTCCATTATATAACGCCCCGGGAAAAAACGCAATACCCATTGAAAAATCCCGGCGGATGTGGTATGCTGGACAAAACGACAAGGAGGCGCGGCCATGAGCAAGGCGGACGAAATTTACCGGGCGACCTGCCTGGACATTTTGAAAAACGGGGTCTGGGACACGGACCGGGAAGTGCGCCCCCGGTGGGCGGACGGGACCCCCGCCCACACCATCAAGAAATTCGGGGTGGTGAACCGGTATGACCTGCGGGAGGAATTTCCCCTCCTGACCCTCCGGCGGACCTACTGGAAAAGCGCCGTGGACGAGCTGCTGTGGATCTGGCAGAAGAAGTCCAACCGGATCGCGGACCTGCACAGCCACGTCTGGGACGAGTGGGCCGGTCCCGACGGCACCATCGGCAAGGCCTACGGCTACCAGCTGGGCATCAAGTATCAATTCCCCGAGGGAGAGTTTGACCAGGTGGACCGGGTGCTTTTCGATTTGAAGCACAATCCCGCCTCCCGGCGGATCCTGACCAGCCTGTACAATTTCCAGGACCTGCACGAGATGAACCTCTATCCCTGCGCCTACTCCATGACCTTCAACGTCTCCGGCAACACCCTCAACGCCATTTTGAACCAGCGCAGCCAGGATATGCTCACCGCCGGGAACTGGAACGTGGTGCAGTACGCGGTGCTGCTGCACATGATGGCCCGGGCCTCCGGCCTAGAGGCCGGGGAGCTGGTCCACGTCATTGCCGACTGCCATATCTACGACCGCCATGTGCCCATGGTACAGGCCATGCTGGAAAAGGAGGGGTATCCGGCGCCGGCATTTACGGTGGACCCCGCCGTCGCCGATTTTTACGCCTTTACCACGGACAGCTTCCGGGTGGAGGGGTATCGGTATCACGACTTCCCCTATGAAATTCCCATGGCGGTGTGAGTATGGACGCGATCGTTGCGGTGTATGACGACTGGGGCATCGGCCGGGACGGCACCCAGCCGGTGGCCCTTTCCGCGGACCGGAAATTTTTCCGCCGGACCACCGCCGGGGCCGCGGTGATCGTGGGGCGGCGGACCCTTCTGGATTTCCCCGGAGGCCGGCCCCTGCCAGGCCGGGAGAATCTGGTCCTGTCCCGGAGCCTTTCGGAGATCCCCGGCGCCCGGGTCTGCCGGAGCCCGGCGGAGGCGGCGGCGCTGGCAAAGGAGCGGGACCGGGCCTTCGTCATCGGCGGGGAGAGCGTGTACCGCCAGATGCTGCCCTACTGCCGGGGGGCCTACGTTACCAAGATCCACGCGAGGCCAAAGTCGGATGTGTTTTTCCCCGACTTAGACGCGGACCCGGCCTGGACCCGGGGGGCGCTCCTGGAAGCCGGGGAGGAAAACGGGATCGCCTACGAGATCTGGCGCTATCTGCGAAAAGAAGAGCAATGAGCGGGAAGCGTGGCTTCCCGCTCATTTTGCAAGTTTTAAAAATTAAAATTGCATTATTCAAAATGAACAGATTCCCGCCGATCCGGCGAGGGCTGTGTGTTCAAAGTGGGGAAAATGAAATTACAGCCTGGTTTTCTCTTTACTTTTCGGGACTTTGGGGGTATTCTGTAATGGAGAGAAACCCTTGGAAAGGTGGCCGAAAAATGGGAGAACTGTTTGGCTGCGGGCCGAAAATGAAGGAAAACGGTCTTTACCGTGCAAATTTTGAACACGACAACTGCGGCATCGGCGCGGTGGTGAATATCAAGGGCGTCAAGACCCGGCGAACGGTGGAGTCCGCCCTGCAAATCGTGGAAAACCTGGAGCACCGGGCCGGGAAGGACGCCGAGGGCGCCACCGGCGACGGCGTGGGGATGCTGCTCCAGGTCTGCCACCCCTTCTTTCAGCGGGTCTGCCGGGAGACCGGTATCGAGCTGCCCGGGGAGGGAGAATATGCCGTGGGGATGTTCTTCTTTCCCCAGGAGGAGCTGCGCCGGAACCAGGCCAAGAAAATGTTCCAGATCATTCTGGAAAAGGAGGGGCTGACCTTCCTGGGCTGGCGGAGCGTCCCGGTGGCCCCGGAAATTCTGGGGGAGCGGGCCCGGGCCTGTATGCCGGTGATCCAGCAGGCCTTTGTGGGCAAGCCCAGGGATCTGGAAAAGGGCCTGGAATTTGACCGGCGGCTGTATCTGGCCCGCCGGGTCTTTGAGCAGTGCAACGACAACAGCTACGTCTGCTCCCTCTCCAGCCGGACCGTGGTTTACAAGGGGATGTTCCTGGTCAAGCAGCTCCGGAGCTTTTATCTGGACTTGCAGCGGGAGGACCTGACCTCCGCCATCGCCGTGGTCCACTCCCGGTTCTCCACCAACACCAACCCCAGCTGGGAGCGGGCCCATCCCTACCGGATGATCGTCCACAACGGGGAGATCAACACCATCCGGGGCAACGCCGACAAGATGCTGGCCCGGGAGGAGACCATGGAGTGCGACGCCCTCCGGGACGTGACGGACAAGGTCTTCCCCGTGATCAACACCGCCGGCTCCGACTCCGCCATGCTGGACAACACCCTGGAATTTCTGGTGATGAGCGGCATGGAGCTGCCCAAGGCCGTGATGATCACCATTCCCGAGCCCTTTGCCCACAACGACACCATTTCCCGGGAGAAGCGGGATTTTTACCAATACTATGCCACCATGATGGAGCCCTGGGACGGCCCCGCCTCCATCATTTTCTCCGACGGGGTCCAGCTGGGGGCGGTGCTGGACCGGAACGGCCTGCGGCCCTCCCGGTTTTACATCACCCGGGACGGCTATGTGGTGCTGTCCTCGGAGGTGGGGGTCCTGGAGGAAGACCCGGAGAATATCCTCCGGAAGGACCGACTCCGGCCCGGCAAAATGCTGCTCATCGACACGGCGGCGGGCCGGATTGTGGAGGACGAGGAGCTGAAAAATCGCTACGCCCTGTCGAAGCCCTACGGCGAGTGGCTGGACAGCAATCTGGTGCGGCTCTCCACGTTGAAGATCCCTAACCGGAAGCCGGAGGAGCCCGCCGGGGAGGACCTGGCCCGGCTCCAGCGGGCCTTTGGCTACACCTATGAGGACTACCGGGGCTGCATCCGGGACCTGGCCCTGAACGCCTCGGAGGGCACCGCCTCCATGGGGGTGGATACGCCCCTGGCGGCCCTGGACCGGGAGAACCGGCCCCTGTTCGACTACTTTAAGCAGCTCTTCGCCCAGGTGACCAATCCCCCCATCGACGCCATCCGGGAGGCCATCGTCACGGACACGGCGGTGTACGCCGGCCGGGACGGCAACCTGCTCACCGAGGTCCCGGAGAACTGCCATGTCCTGGAGATCGAAAACCCCATTCTGACCAACACGGACCTGCTGAAAATCAAGGCCATGAACATCCCCGGCTTCCGGGTGGAGACGGTGCCCATCCTCTACTACAAGAGCACCCCCCTGGTCCGGGCATTGGACCACCTGTGCGTGGAGGTGGATAAGGCCTACCGGGCGGGAGCCACCTTCCTGATCCTCTCCGACCGGGGGGTGGACGAGAACCATGTGGCCATTCCATCCTTGCTTGCGGTGTCCGCCGTCCATCAGCACCTGGTGCGGACGAAAAAGCGCCAGGCCCTGGCCATCATTCTGGAATCCGGGGAGCCGCGGGACGTCCATCACTTCGCCGCCCTCTTAGGCTACGGCGCCTCGGCGGTGAATCCCTATCTGGCCCTCTCCACCATCCGGGAGATGGTGGAAAGCGGGATGCTGGACAAGGACTACTACGCCGCCGTCCACGATTACTGCCAGGGCGTGGTGGCGGGCATCGTGAAGATCGCCTCCAAAATGGGCATCTCCACCGTCAATTCCTACCGGGGCGCCCAGATTTTTGAAGCGGTGGGCATCTGCTCCTCCGTCATCGACAAATACTTTGCCGGCACCGTCAGCCGGGTGGGGGGTATCACCCTGGAGGACATTGCCCGCGACGTGGATCAGCGCCACTCCCGGGCATTCGACCCCCTGGGCCTGGATACGGACCTGACCCTGGACTCCCAGGGCGCCCACCAGCGCCGGAGCCAGGGGGAGGAACACCGGTACAGCCCCGCCGTCATCCATCTGCTGCAGCAGTCCACCCGCCGGGGGGACTATTCCATGTTCAAGCAGTACACCGCCCTGGTGGACCGGGAGCGGACCGGGTATCTGCGCAGCGAAATGGAATTTAATTTCCCGGACCAGGGGGTGCCCCTGGAGGAGGTGGAGAGCGCGGAGGAGATCGTCCGCCGGTTCAAGACCGGGGCCATGAGCTACGGTTCCATCTCCCAGGAGGCCCACGAGACCCTGGCCATCGCCATGAACCGCCTCCATGGCCGGTCCAACACCGGCGAGGGGGGCGAGAGCCCGGAGCGGCTGGGGGATCCCCTGCGCTGCTCCAAGATCAAGCAGGTGGCCTCCGGCCGGTTCGGCGTCACCTCGGAATACTTGGTCAGCGCCGAGGAGATCCAGATCAAAATGGCCCAGGGCGCCAAGCCCGGGGAGGGTGGCCATCTGCCGGGGGCCAAGGTCTATCCCTGGATCGCCCGGACCCGGTACTCCACCCCCGGGGTTAGCCTGATCTCCCCGCCGCCCCACCACGACATCTACTCCATCGAGGACCTGGCCCAGCTGATCTACGATCTGAAAAACGCCAACACCCGGGCCCGGATCTCCGTCAAGCTGGTCAGCGAGGCGGGGGTGGGCACCGTGGCCGCCGGCGTTGCCAAGGCCGGGGCCCAGGTGATCCTGATCTCCGGCTACGACGGCGGCACCGGCGCGGCCCCCAAGAGCTCCATCCACAACGCCGGCCTGCCCTGGGAGCTGGGCCTGGCGGAGACCCATCAGACCCTGATCCAAAACGGCCTGCGCAACCGGGTGCGGCTGGAGACCGACGGCAAGCTCATGTCCGGCCGGGACGTGGCCATCGCCGCCCTGCTGGGGGCGGAGGAATTTGGCTTCGCCACCGCCCCCCTGGTGACCATGGGCTGCGTGATGATGCGCCAGTGCAACCGGGACACCTGCCCCGTGGGCATCGCCACCCAGAATCCGGAGCTTCGGAAGCGCTTTTCGGGGAAGCCGGAATATGTGGAGAATTTCATGCTGTTTATCGCCCGGGAGCTGCGGGAGTACATGGCCCGGCTGGGCCTTCGCACCGTGGACGAGATGGTGGGCCGGGCCGACCTGCTCCGGCAGCGGGAAAACTGCCCCCTGGACTTGAGCGCCATCCTCTGCGACAGCTTTGCCCACGCCCCCCGGGGCAAATTCGATCCCCAGGCCGTCTATGACTTCGGCTTGGAAAAGACCAAGGACTGCGCCCTGCTCCTGTCGGCCCTGAGGCCAAAGCTGGAGGCCGGGGAGCCGGGAGAGCTGGAGGTGGCGGTGCAGAACACGGACCGGGCCTTCGCTACCTGCTTCGGCTCGGAGATCACCCGCCGGTTTGGTACCCGCCTGGCGCCGGACACCTATGTGCTGCGCTGTACCGGGTCGGGGGGCCAGAGCTTCGGGGCCTTTATTCCCAAGGGGCTCACCGTCCGCCTGGAGGGGGACGCCAACGACTACTTCGGCAAGGGCCTTTCCGGCGGCAAGCTGGCGGTTCGTCCTCCCAAAGCGGCCCGGTTCCCCGCCGGGGAGAATATCATCATCGGCAACGTGGCCCTCTACGGCGCCACCTCGGGGGAGGCCTACATCTCCGGCGTGGCGGGGGAGCGGTTCTGCGTCCGCAACTCCGGCGCCACGGCGGTGGTGGAGGGCGTGGGGGACCACGGCTGCGAGTACATGACCGGCGGCTTTGTGGCGGTGCTGGGCAAGACCGGCAGCAACTTCGCCGCGGGGATGTCCGGGGGCATTGCCTACGTCCTGGACGAGGAAAACCGGCTCTACCGGAACCTCAACAAGGACATGGCCCTCATTGAAAAGCTGGAGGAGGAGGACGTCCGGCAGCTGCGGCAGATGCTGGAAAACCACCTCCGAGAGACCGGCTCGGAAAAGGCGGCGGCGATTCTGGCGGACTTTTCGGGCTTTGTCCCCAAATTCAAGAAGATCATCCCCACAGAATACAAGCGCCGCCTGGCGGCGGGATAGGAGGAACGGAGTATGGGAAAACCCACGGGTTTTTTGGAATATTCCCGGGAGGTGGGCCCCGCCGTCCCGCCCCTGGAGCGCATCGGTAACTTTCAAGAGTTCCACGCCCCCCTGCCACCGGCCCGGCAGCAGCGCCAGGCGGCCCGGTGCATGGACTGCGGCGTGCCCTTCTGCCAGGCCGGAGAGCTGATCGGCGGCATGGTGTCCGGCTGCCCCCTGCATAATCTGTGCCCGGAGTGGAACGATCTGGTGTACCTGGGCAACTGGAAGAAGGCCTATGAGCGGCTGGCCAAGACCCACAGCTTCCCGGAGTTCACCTGCCGGGTGTGCCCGGCCCTGTGCGAGGCGGCCTGCACCTGCGGCCTGAACGGCGAGCCGGTGTCCACCCGGGAAAACGAGCGGGCCATCATCGAGACGGCCTTCCAAAACGGCTGGGTGGTCCCCCAGCCCCCGGCCCTGCGCACCGGGAAGCGGGTGGCGGTGATCGGCTCCGGCCCGTCGGGCCTGGCGGCGGCCATGGCCCTGAACCGCCGGGGCCATACGGTGACGGTGTTCGAGCGCCATGACCGGATCGGGGGCCTGCTGCGCTACGGCATTCCCAACATGAAGCTGGACAAGAAAATTCTGGACCGCCGGATCGCCCTGATGGAGGCGGAGGGCGTGGTATTTATCCCCAACGCGGAGGCGGGGATCGACCCGGACGCGGAGGCGCTGCTTGCGGCCTTCGACCGGGTGCTGCTGTGCTGCGGGGCCTCCCAGCCCCGGGACATCACCGCCCCGGGCCGGGAGCTGGGGGGCATCTATTTCGCCGTGGACTTCCTCTCCGCCGTGACCAAGAGCCTGCTGGATTCGGGCCTGCGGGACCGGAAATACCCCCAGGTCCAGGGCAAGGATGTGGTGGTCATCGGCGGCGGCGACACGGGCAACGACTGCGTGGGCACCGCCATTCGCCTGGGCTGCAAGTCCGTGACCCAGCTGGAAATGATGCCCTGTCCCCCGGAGACCCGGGGACCGGGCAACCCCTGGCCCCAGTGGCCCCGGGTCAAAAAGACGGACTACGGCCAGGAGGAGGCCATCGCCAAATTCGGCCACGACCCCCGGCTCTACCAGACCACGGTATCGGCCTTCCTGGGCGACCGCCGGGGCAAGGTTCGGCGGCTGCGGCTACTTAGTCTGGAGCCGAAGACCGACCCCGCCACCGGCCGGACCGTCATGACGCCGGTGCCCGGCTCGGAGCGGGAGATCCCCTGCGGCACGGTGCTGATCGCGGCGGGCTTTTTGGGCTGCCAGAGAAGCGTGGCGGAGGCCTTCGGCGTGGCGGTGGACGGCCGGGGCAACGTGGAGAGCCGGGACTATCAGACCTCCCAGCCCCGGATCTTTGCCGCCGGGGATATGCGCCGGGGCCAGTCCCTGGTGGTCTGGGCAATTCGGGAGGGCCGGGAGGCCGCCCGGGCGGTGGACGCCTCCCTGATGGGCTACAGCAACCTCTAAGGAGTACTTATCGGCCCCATGCAGGCGGCAACTTTCGTCGATTGGCATAGAATGGTGACGGGAACGGGGGGATTCTCCCCCTTCCCGGGACCCATACAGGCCGGAAAAGACGAAAGGAGCGGAGAGAATGCACCAGTATTTTCACACCATGTTCGGATTTTGCCTCTGGGATGGGCTGGCCCTGGGGGTGCTGGCCGCCATCGCGGCGGTGCTGGCGGTCCATATGGTGGCTCGTCGGAGACGGCAGAACAAGCTGGAACAGGAGCTTGAAGATTGCCGGAAGGAGCGATTAGCCCAAGAGGACCGGCAGGAGCCGGAAAGCGGCTGAACAATCAAGTCCCTGAGCGGAGGTTCCCCCAGCCCAGGGACTTCCTTTTTCGCGACGCAATCCCGGGCGGCGGGCGTTTTCCCAAAAAACGGGGTTGCAATTTTGTGAAAGCTGCTGTATAATCACCCCTGGACAATTTAATAATGGGAGAAGAAGTAATGATGTTGTAACGCCGCTCTTCGCGGCGGAAGGAGAATCGCAATGAAGAAGCAAATCCTTGCCCTTTTCCTGGCGGTGGGCGTCCTCGCGGGCTTACTCGGCGGTTGCCGGGAAGCCACGCCCCAGAACACCACAGCCAGCAGCACAAATGCCCCTTCTTCCCAGGCGCCCCAAAAGGCGGAGATCGCCGTGGGGATCGCCCAGGACCTGGATGATAGTCTTGACCCGTATCAGATGACGGCCGCAGGAACTAGAGAGGTCATGTTCAACGTCTTTGAAGGGCTGATAAAGCCCGACAGCCAGGGGAATTTTGTCCCCGCGGTGGCGGCGTCTTACGCTGTCTCCACCGATGGCCGCGCCTACACCTTCCCCCTGCGGGAGGGGGTGACCTTCCACAATGGGAAGGAATGTACCTTTGAAGACGTGCTCTATTCCTTCCAAACCTGCGCCGCTGTCACGGTCAATTCATCCGTGGCAGCGGCGCTTTCCAATGTGGCGGACATCCGGGAGGAGAATGGCGGCGTGGTCATCACCCTGACGGCGCCGGACCCGGACTTCCTCAGCATGGCCGCCAGCGTCTACATCGTGCCCAAGGACTACGACGGCCAGGCCACCGCCCCGGTGGGCACCGGCCCCTTCCGGTTCGTCTCCCGGAGCATTCAGGAGAACGTGATCCTGGAGCGGTTTGACGGGTACTACGGCGCGAAACCCGCCCTGGAGCGGGTGACCTACCGGATCTTCTCCGACGGCAACGCCCTGTTCACCGCCCTAAATAGCGGAGCGTTGGACCTGGTGGCCCATTTGACCGCGGACCAGGTGGCGAGCCTGACCAACGGCTACCAGATTTTGGAGGGGACCATGAATCTGGTCCAGGCCATGTACCTGAACCACGCCAAGGCGCCCTTCGACAACGAGCTGGTCCGCCAGGCCCTGTGCTACGCGGTGGATGTGGAGGCCATGCTGGCCCTCACCGCCGACGGCCACGGCGCCAAGGTGGGCTCCTCCATGTACCCGGCCTTCGGCAAGTACTTTGACCCCGCGCTGGCGGACCGCTATCCCCACGACACGGAGAAGGCCAAGGCCCTCCTGGCCCAGGCCGGCTATCCCGACGGCTTTTCCTTCACCCTCACGGTGCCCAGCAACTACGCCCCCCATGTGGACACGGCCACGGTGATCGTGGAGCAGCTGAAGGAAGTGGGGGTGGAGGCCAAGCTGGAGCTGGTAGAGTGGGAGACCTGGCTCTCCGAGGTCTACGCAGGCCGGAATTTCGAGGCCACTCTGGTGGGCTTTGACGCCAGCACCCTCACGGCCTCGGCCATGCTGGCCCGGTGGGTCACCGGCGACGGGAAGAACATGATCGGCTATTCCAACCCGGACTACGACGCCGCCTACGCCGCCGCCCGGGACCCGGCCCACACCGAGGAGGAGCAGACCGCCTATTACCGGCAGTGCCTGGAGATCTTGAGCGACACCGCCGCCAACGTGTACCTGCAGGACCTGGCGGACTTTGTGGCCATCAATCCGGCGCTGACGGGCTACGCCTTCTATCCCCTGTATGTCATGGATATGTCCACCTTGTCTTTTCAGTAAGCAATAGAAAGGAGGCTTCGGCGTGAAGACCCTGTTTTCAAAATGCGCGGCTCTCATTATTACATTGTTCCTGGTCTCCGCCCTGGCCTTCTTTGCCTTTGCCCTGATCCCCGCCGACCCCGCCACCACCATGCTGGGTTCCGAGGCGACCCCGGAGGCGGTGGCGGCGCTGCGGGCCCAGCTGGGTCTGGACCGGCCCCTGGCGGCGCGGTATTTTGAATGGCTGACAGGCTTCCTCCGGGGGGACCTGGGGGAGAGCTACCTCTACCGCATGGAGGTGGGGCAGATGCTCTCCGGCAAAATAGCGGTGTCGGCCCTGCTCACGATGCTGTCCTTCCTTTTGACCGTGGCGCTGGCCATTCCCCTGGGGGTGCTGGCGGGAAGTGTGCGGAACCGGTACCTAGACGCCGCCGCCGTGGGCCTCAATCAGTTGGTGATGAGCGTGCCCCCCTTTTTCCTGGGCATTCTGGCCTGCTATGGGCTGGGCATCGTCCTGAAATGGTTCACCCCCGGGGCCTATGTGTCCCCAGAGAAGGATTTCTGGGGCTGCGTCCGGTATCTGATCTTCCCGGCGCTGTCCATCGCCATTCCCCGGTCCGCCATGGCGGTGAAGCTGCTCCGCGGCTCCATCCGGGACCAGCTGGGGCAGGACTATGTCCGCACCGCCCGGAGCCGGGGGGCCTCCGAGACCTCCATTTTGCTCCGGCAGGTGCTGCGCAACGCCCTGCTGCCGGTGATCACCTTTTTGGCGGTGTCCCTGGCGGAGATCATGACCATGAGCATCCTCATCGAGCAGGTTTTCAGCATCCCCGGGGTGGGGCAGCTGCTGCTGTCCAGCGTGTCCAACCGGGACTATCCGGTGGTGCTGGCCATCGTCATGCTCCTGGCCGCCTGGATCGTCACCATCCACTTCCTGGCGGATCTGCTGACCCGGCTGGCCGATCCCCGGGTCCGGCTGGGATAGGGGGGCAGGCATGAAGAAAAGAGGAAACCCCATGCTCCTGTTTGGCGTCGCTGTCAGCTTGCTGACGGTATGCGCCGCCCTCCTGGGGGCGTTTTGGACCCCCTATAACCCCACGGCGGTGAGCGCCGCGGAGAAATTCTGCCCGCCCTCCCTTGCCCACCTGTTGGGCACCGACAATTTTGGCCGGGACGTGTTCAGCCGGGTCCTCCAGGGCATGGGGGCCAGCCTGCTGATCGCCGCCTGCGTGGTGGCCATCGGCTGCCTGCTGGGCACCGCCATCGGCTGCCTGTGCGGCTATTTCGGCGGCCCGGCGGACTTCCTGCTCACCCGGCTGTGCGACGTGGTCACCGCCTTTCCCTCGGTTCTGCTGGCGCTGGTGGTGGTCAGCCTGGCGGGCCGGGGAACAGTCCAGATCGTCCTGGCCCTGGGGGTGCTGTTCATCCCCAGCTTTGCCCGGCTGGTCCGGGGGGAGGCGGCCCGCTGCCGGGACGCCAGCTACATTCAGAGCGCCCGGCTCATGGGCGTCTCCCACAGCCGCATTCTGCTGGCCCACATCCTGCCCAATCTCAAAGGGGTGCTGGTGCCGGCCATCGTCATCGGCTTCAACAACGCCATTTTAAGCGAGGCCAGCATGAGCTTCCTGGGCCTGGGGGTGCAGCCCCCCTTCCCCAGTCTGGGCTCCATGCTCTCCGACAGCCAGACCTATCTGCAGCGGGCCCCCTGGTACGCCTTCAGCGCCGGGGCGGCCATCGCCCTGCTGATCTTGGGGTTCAGCCTGCTGGGAGAGGGGCTTCAGCGCCGCCGCCGGGCGTAAGGAGGGAGCGTATGCTGCAAGTTGAGCATCTTTCGGTCCGATTCCCCGGCAGGTTGGCCCCCGCGGTGGAGGACGTGAGCTTTTCTCTAAACCGGGGGGAAATTTTGGGCCTGGTGGGGGAGAGCGGCAGCGGAAAATCCGTCACCGCCCAGTGCCTGGCCGGGCTGCTGCTTCCCGACGCGGAGGTCGCGGGCACGATTTGCCTGGAGGGGCAGGAGTTGACCGGGGCGTCCCCGGCCCAGCTCCGGGCCATCCGGGGAAAGGAGGTGGCCATGGTGTTCCAGGAGCCCATGACCAGCCTGAATCCGGTGCTGCGGGTGGAGCGGCAGGTGGAGGAGGCCCTTCGGATCCACACCCACCTAAACGGGCGCCAGCGCCGGGACAAGGCCCTGGCCGCCATGGCGGAGGCAGAGCTGCCGGACCCGGCGGCCCTGGGCCGCCGCTACCCCCATCAGCTCTCCGGGGGCCAGCTCCAGCGGGCGATGATCGCCGCCGCCCTGGTGTCGGAGCCCAAGTATTTGCTGTGCGACGAGATCACCACCGCCCTGGATGTGACGGTGCAGGCCCAGAT
>CANRQC010000018.1 GCA_947632695.1 uncultured Oscillospiraceae bacterium
CACCGAACGCCCAGGCCGTAGCTGTAGCAGCCCCGGGTGTTGGGGCTTTCCGCCACAAATTCCGGCCGCACCGGGCCCAGCTGGTCCCGGCTCATCTCCCGGATGGCCTCCCGGGACACCAGCCGGTATCCTTCAGGAGTCACGCCCCCCAGGGCCAGGGTGGTGGCCAGGCGGATGTAGTCGTCCACGGTGCTGAGAAGCCCCGCCCCGCCGGAGGCGTACCGCTCCGACAGGCGGAAGTGGTTCTCCTGACCCATGGGTTTGTGATTTCCGTGAAGATCCAGGTGCATATATTGCGTGGACAGGCGGTCAAGCTGCTCCTGGGTGGGGAAGAAGGTGGTGTTCTTCATCCCCAGCGGGCCGGTGACAAACTGTGCCACATAGTCCTCCAGAGGCTGCCCGCTGGCCTGCTCGATCACCGCCCCCAGCACGTCGTGGCACAGGCTGTACTTAAAATGGGTCCCCGGCTGGAAGCACAGGGGGTCCCGGGCCAGGCTTTTCACCAGCTCCCGGGTGGTCTGGGCGCCTTCGGCCCGGGCGGCGGCCAGGCCCGGCCGGGCCAGATCGTAGTCCAATCCCCCGGTCATATTCATCAGGCGCCGCAGGGTGAGCCGGGTTTTCAGAGGCTCCACCCCATCGAAGGGCACCTTCACCGGAACCTTCCCAAATTCAGGCAGGTATTTTTCCACCGGGTCCTCCAGAGACAGCTTCCCCTCGTCCACCAGCCGCAGGGCGCAGACGCAGGTGGTCAGCTTGGTGGCGGAATAGATCCAGTAGGTGTCCGTGGAGGACACGGGAATTTTCCCCGCCGGGTCGGAAAACCCGGCGCTGTGGCGGTAGACCGGCTCCCCGTGAATGGTCACGGCGCAGTCGCAGGCGGGAACGCCGAAGCGTTCCGCTACGCCGTCCAAAAAGGCGGTGAGGGGCGCGAAGCGATCCAACATCGTCTTCCCTCCTTACCCGATGGCGTACATAGGCCCGGAGGCGGCGCCGTAGCCCTCCCAGAAGGCCCGGCCGTCGTAGCAGGGGCCGTCCTCGGTCAGATCCCGCAGCGCCACGGCCTTTCCGCCCTGGGCCCGGGAGGCCGCCGCCGCCAGCATCACCCGGATGGACTCGGCCAGCTCCGCCACCGGAGCCAGAATATGGGGCTTGCCTTCCATGAAGTTGCAGATCTGCTCCACCAGGGCGGCATAGAGCCGGTTGGAGTCGATCCGAAAGTGGTAGGTGGTCTTGGTGGTCATGATGGTGAGGACGAAGGGCTGCCAGGTGCCGGTGAAGGTGTTGAAAATGGCGCTCTGGCCCCCATCGTAGGAGACAAAGTAGCTCTCAGCGTACTTTTCCCCCGCCTGGCCCCGGCCCATGTACCGCACCGTCTCCGCCCCGGTGCCCAAAATGCCGCCGATGCACTCGGCGATGTGGACGCCGTAGTTAAATTCGTCCACCCCGGCGGTGCCGAAGACCTGGACGGTCTTTCCCCGCTCCTCCTCCGGGATGGCCAGGAATTGCTGGACCTCGTAGGCGTACCGGGCGCTGGAGGCCCCCAGGATCACCTTCCCCTGGGCGGCCAGGGCCTCCACCTTTTTCAGGTCCTTCAGGTTGCCCACCAAGGGCTTGTCGATAAATACGGGCTTGCCCCGCTCCAGGAAGGGCGCGGCGCAGCGCAGATGGTCGTCCCAGTCGCAGCCGTGGAGGAAGCCGATGTCGCACAGGTCCGCCAGCTCCTCCAGAGTCTGGCAGCGCTTTTCCAGGCCGAAGCGCTTCATAAAGCCCTCCACCTCGCCGTCGTCCCGGAAGGAGTCGTTGTACACGCCCACATACCTGGCCCGTTGATCCTTCTCCATGACCTCCCCGAAGCCCATGGGGTGGGAGGTGTCGATATTCACAGCGCCGACGCGGATCATAGAAAACCCTCACTTTGTCGTTTATTTCCCCCGTAGGCCGGGGATCGCCGCCTATATTTAAACATATCCATGAAAAATGGTCAATCTTTCCCCGCCGGATTGTTAAGAACGGACAAAAAGTCCGGAAAATCGTGCAATTGAATTGCCACTTGCGGTGGGGGTCTCGTTGTGCTAAAATGGAACGGAAAGGAGGTGGCTGGCTATGCTGATGGAAGGCTGTCAGGGCAAGCCCCGTACTCCCACCCTCCGGGAGAAGATCTGCCCCAACTGCGGCGCGGTGATCGAGATCTTTTCCATCGACACCGAGGTGGCCTGCGAAAACTGCGGGTTCATCGCCTATAACGACGAGCTGAGCTGCGTTCAGTGGTGCCAATACGCCAAAAAGTGCGTCGGCGAGGAAATGTACGAACACATGATGCAAATCGCCCGGGGGCAGCGGGAGCGGGCGCGGGCGGAACGGGAGGCCAGGCGTGGAGCTTCGGAATAAAAAGCTGTTCCTGTTCGATTTGGACGGAACGCTGTACCTGGGGGAGACCCTGTTTCCCTTCACCAAGGAGCTGCTGGCGACCCTCCGGGCAACCGGGCGGGACTATCTTTTTATGACCAACAACTCCTCCAAAAGCGTGGCGGACTATGTAAAAAAGCTCCGCCGGCTGGGGATCCCGGCGGAGGAGTCGGATTTTGTCACCTCCGCCCAGGCAACCTTGGAGTATCTCCAAGAGACCTGCCCAGGGAAGGCGCTTTACGTCTGCGGCACCGCCTCTCTCCAAGCGGAGCTGGCGGCGGGAGGCTTTCAAGTGACGGCGGACTACCGCCAGGCCCAGGCGGTGGTCATGGGCTTTGACACGGAGCTGACCTTCCGGAAGTTGGAGGACGTGTGCCGGATCCTGACCCAGCGGGAGGTGCCCTACCTGGCCACCAACCCGGATCTGGTGTGCCCCACGGAGTTTGGCTTCGTGCCGGACTGCGGCAGCGTCTGCGCCATGGTGTACAACGCCACCGGCCGGCGGCCCAAGGTCCTGGGCAAGCCGGAAACCGCCATGGTTCGCCTGGCCATGGCCAGGAAGGGGGCCGCCCCCGGGGAAACGGCGGTGGTGGGGGACCGGATGTACACGGATGTCCAGTGCGGCCTGAACGCCGGAGTCGCCTCCATTTTGGTCATGAGCGGGGAGACCACCCCGGAAATTCTGGCGGCCTACCCGGGAAAGCCCACCCTGGTCCTCCCGGACTGCGGCGCGATCCTCCGGGCTATTCAGGAATAGAAGAACCCCCCAAGTCCATGGGACTCGGGGGGTAGCTTTATCAATCGGCTACATAGGGCAGCAGGGCGATCTGACGGGCACGCTTGATGGCGGTGGTCAGGTCCCGCTGATGGGCGGCGCAGGTGCCGGTGGTGCGGCGGGGAAGGATCTTGCCCCGTTCCGACAGAAAACGGCGAAGCCGTGCGGTATCCTTGTAATCGATGCTGGTCACCTTATCCACGCAGAACGCGCAAACCTTCTTGCGCTTGCGGGGGCGGACACGCTGTTCGTTAGCCACGGAATAACCTCCTTATCGAAACAATAATGTGGAAAAGCGATTAGAAGGGCAGCTGGGAATCGTCGTCCTCCAGCATGGCAAAGTCCGAATTGCCGGAGGGAGCGGGGGCGGTGTAGCCGCCGTAGCTGCCTTGGGAATTGGTAGCGGGCGCGGCGTAGGAATTGCCGCCGTAGCTGCCGTAGCTCTGGCCGCCGCTCTCGGAATCCCGGCGGCTGTCTCCAAAGTAGACGTTTTCCGCCACGATCTCGGCGCTACGGCGCTTGTTGCCTTCCTTATCCGTCCAGTTCCGGATCTGGAGCCGGCCGGAAACCACGGCCATGCGGCCCTTGGAAAAATACTTGGAAACAAATTCACCGGTCTGCCGCCAAGCGACGCAGTCGATGAAATCCGTCTCCCGCTCGCCCCCGTCCTTGGGGGCAAAGTCCCGGTCCACCGCCAGGGTAAAGCTGGCGACGGCGATGCCGCTGCCGGTGCGGCGCAGCTCCGGGTCACGGGTCAGGCGGCCCATAATAACAATGTGGTTCAGCATAGTGTCTCCTTACGCCTCCACAGCGGTGGTCAGGCAGCGAATGACGCCTTCCGTGATCTTCATTACCCGTTCCAGCTCGGCGGGGAAAGCGGGCTTGGCCTCATAAGTCATGAGGACGTAGTAGCCTTCCGTCAGGTCGTCGATGGGATAGGCCAGACGGCGCTTGCCCCATTCGTTCACTTCGGACAGGGTACCCTCCGCCTCCACCATCGCCTTGAACTTTTCCACAAGCGCGGCGATACCCTCCTCGCCCTGGGCAGGGTCGATGATGTAGAGGACCTCGTACTTGCCGGTGATCTTAGCCATGTTGAATTGCACCTCCTTTTGGACAGTTGGCCCCCGGAATGCCGGGAGCAAGGATTTTTCCGCATACGCAGACCTAAGTATTATAGGAAACTTTTTCCCGGTTGTCAAGGCTTTTTTCGGGAAAAACCGGGATTTTTTCGCTAAACTGTGGATCCCGCCCGGGGATTTCCCCGGGCGGGACCGCCGCTCAATTCTCCCGCGCGAAATCCGCGCAGACCTTGACAATGTTCTCCGCGCAGAGGCCAAAGTCCTTCAAGACCTCCCAGGCGGGGCCGGAGTGGCCGAACTCGTCCTGAACGCCGATCCGGCGGACCCGGGTGGGCCGGGTTTCCGACAGGAAGGAGCAGACCGCCTCTCCCAGCCCGCCGATGGTGCTGTGCTCCTCGCAGGTGACGATTCTCCCGCATTTTTCCGCGGCGTGGAGCACCAGCGCCTCGTCCAGAGGCTTGATGGTGGGCATATTGATCACCATGGCGTCGACGCCCTGGCTGGCCAGGACCTCCCCGGCCTTCATGGCCTCGTAGACCATCAGGCCCGTGGCGATGATCGCCACCTGGCTGCCGTCCCGCAGGATCTCTCCCTTGCCGATGACAAATTCGTAGTCTTCCGAATGGAACACGGGCACCGCCAGCCGCCCCAGCCGCATATACGCCGGGCCGGGCTGGAGATAGATGGCCCGCACCGCCTTCCGGGCCTCCACCTCGTCGGCGGGGCACAGAATGGTCATGCCCGGGATGGACCGCATGAGGGCGATATCCTCGCAGCACTGATGGCTGGCGCCGTCCTCTCCCACGCTCATGCCGCCGTGGCTGGCGCAGACCTTCACGTTCAGACGGGTATAGCCGATGGAGTTGCGCACCTGCTCAAAGGCCCGCTCCGCCGCGAACATGGCAAAGCTGGAGGCAAAGGCCACCAATCCCGTGGAGGCCAGACCCGCCGCCACGCACATCATGTTGGCCTCGGCGATGCCGCAGTTGAAGTGCCGGTTCGGAAACGCCTTTTTAAAGACGCCGGTCTTGGTGGAGCCGGCCAGATCCGCGTCCAGCACCACCACGTTGTCAAATTCCGCGCCCAGCTCCGCTAGGCCCCGGCCATATCCTTCCCGGGTGGCCTTTCTGATGATATCCGCCATCACTGCGCCTCCAATTCCCGGAGCTCTGCTTCCAGCTCCTCCATGCCCTGGCGGTACTCCGCCTCGTTGGGGGCTTTGCCGTGCCAGTCCGCTTCGTCCTCCATGTAGCTCACGCCCTTGCCCTTCACCGTCCGCATGACGATGGCGGAGGGCTTGCCCTTGGTAGAGCGGGCCTTGTCCAGCGCCGCCTCGATCTGGTCAAAGTCGTGGCCGTCGATCTCCTGGACCGCCAGCCCGAAGGCCGCCAGCTTGTCCGTGATGGGGTAGGGGTTCATCACGTCCTGGATCCAGCCATCGATCTGAAGGCCGTTGTTGTCCACGATGATCACCAGATTGTCCAGCTTGTAGTGGGCGGCGAACATACAGGCCTCCCACACCTGACCCTCCTCGATCTCCCCGTCGCCCAGGATGGCGTACACCCGGGCGGGGATGCCCTGATACTTGAGGCCCAGCGCCATGCCGCAGGCGCAGGAAACCCCCTGGCCCAGAGAGCCGGTGGACATATCCACCCCGGGGACGGAGTCCATGTTGGGGTGGCCCTGGAGATAGCTTCCGTCCTTTCGCAGCTTCGCCAGGTCCTCCACCGGGAAAAAGCCCCGGTTGGCAAGGGCGGCGTAGAGGGCGGGGGCGGTGTGTCCCTTGCTCAGCACGAACCGGTCCCGACTGGGATCTTTCGGGTTGGCGGGATCCACGTTCATCTCACGAAAATATAAATAGGTAAGCATGTCCGCGGCGGAAAGACTGCCGCCGGGATGTCCGCACTTGGCGCTGTAGGTGCCCAAAAGGATCCCCATCCGCACCTTACATGCCTGGATCTGAAGCTGCGTCTTGTCAGAAGATGTCATAAAGAGCATACTCCTTCCTGAAATTTCGCCTTAACAGTATACTCGATTTCTCCGGCAATTTCTACGGTAACTTTTATTTCTCTCGAAAAATAGATACATTTCATCATTTTACCCACATATTTCCCAGTGTTTTTGGGTAAAAAGTCATAATTTTCTCCGTTGACAACGAGATTATAGGAAAATATAATAATCTTTAGATTATTTTTAAGCAAATGCTTAGGAGGCGGTCCCATGACCCAGCGGGAGCAGGAGGTACTCCGGCTTTTGGAAGCGGAGCCCATGATCTCCCAGCGGCGCCTGGCGGAGAAGCTGGGGATCACCCGGTCCTCCGCCGCGGTGCACATCTCCAATCTGATGAAAAAGGGGTATATCGCCGGGAAGGGATATGTCCTTCATTCGGGGACATATGCGGCGGTGGTCGGCGGCGTCAACGTGGATATCGGGGGCCGGTCCGCGGGGCCCCTGGTGGCGGCGGACTCCAACCCCGGCTCCGTCCGGTTGAGCCTGGGCGGGGTGGGCCGGAATATAGCCCACAATCTGGCCCTGCTGGGCCGGGACGTGCGGCTGCTCACCGCCTTCGGGCGGGACCTGTACGGTCGGCAGGTGGCTGCCTCCTGCGAGGAGCTGGGCATCGATATCAGCCACGCTCTCCAGCCGGCGGACGGCGCGACCTCGGTCTACCTCTATATTTCCGGCCCGGAGGGGGAGATGGCCCTGGCGCTGTCGGACATGGAGATCTGCCGCCGGATCACCCCGGAATACCTGGCGGGGAATCTCCCCCTGCTGCAAAACGCCCGGGCGGTGGTGGCGGACGCCAACCTTCCGGCGGAGAGCCTGCGCTATCTGGCGGAAAACTGCCCCCAGGGGCTGTTCTGCGACCCAGTCTCCACCGCCAAGGCGGAAAAACTCCTGCCCATTCTGCCGAGGATCCACACCCTCAAACCCAACCGGCTGGAAGCGGAGGTGCTGACAGGCGTTTCCATCCGGGACGCCGCCGGCGGCAGGCTTGCCGCCCGGACCCTGCTGGACAGGGGCGTGAAGCGGGTCTTCCTCTCTCTGGGGGCCCGGGGCGTCCTGGCGGCGGAGGGGGACCGGATGCTGCTCCTGCCCAGCGTCAAGGGCCGGCCGGTGAGTACCACCGGCTGCGGCGACGCCTTTACGGCAGGGTTGGTGTGGGCGTATTTGGAGGACTTGGACCTGGCGGAGGCCGCCCAGGCGGGGCTTGCCGCCGCCTCGATCGCCATGGAGAGCGAGCAGACCATCAATCCCGCCCTCAGCGCCGATACCCTGCGGCAGCGGATGGCGGCGAAAGCAAATCCATAAAAATACATTTAAATAATATAAAGGAAGGTACACTATGAATCGCTACTTAGATGTGAACCCCCAGGTCTCCGCCGCCCTGGCGGAGGGCCGCCCGGTGGTGGCGCTGGAATCCACCATCATCTCCCACGGAATGCCCTATCCCCAGAATGTCCAGACCGCCCTGGCGGTGGAGGACATCATTCGGAAAAACGGGGCGGTCCCTGCCACCATCGCTGTCATTGGCGGCCGGCTGAAGGCCGGCCTGACCCCGGAGGAGATCGAGTACTTCGGCAAGAAGGGACAGGCCATCACCAAGGCTTCCCGCCGGGACCTGCCGGTGCTGTGCGCTAGGGGAGAGGACGGGGCTACCACCGTCACCACCACCATGATGATCGCCCACATGGCGGGGATCCAAATTTTCGCCACCGGCGGCATCGGCGGGGTCCACCGGGGGGCGGAGACCACTATGGACATCTCTGCCGACCTGGAGGAGCTGGCCCACACCCCGGTGATGGTGATCTGCGCCGGGGCCAAGAGCATCCTGGACCTGGGGCTGACCCTGGAATATCTGGAGACTCACGGGGTGCCGGTGATCGGCTTCGGCACCGAGGAGCTGCCCGCGTTTTACACCCGTACCTCCGGTTTCCGGGTGGACTACCGGATCGACAGCCCTCAGGAGCTGGCGGCGGCCTTCCGAGTCCAGCGGGAGCTGGGCTATCCCGGGGGAATGCTGGTGACCAACCCCATCCCGGCGGAATACTCCATGGACCCGGCGGTGATCAACGCCGCCATCGACCAGGCCATCGCCGAGTGCAATGAAAAGGGCATCCACGGCAAGGCCACCACCCCCTTCCTGCTGGCCCGGGTGGCGGAGCTCACCGGCGGGGACTCCTTGGCGTCCAATATCCAGCTGGTGTTCAACAACGCCGCACTGGCGGCCAAAACCGCCGCCGCGCTGACCAAATAAGCAGCCATCGCCGCAAAAACCGGCTCCCCCGGAATCTCCGGGGGAGCCAAACGCTGTTTTTATCTGGCTTTGCGAGATCAGACGATCCCCTGGGCCTCCATGGCCTGGGCCACCTTCCGGAAGCCGGCAATATTGGCGCCGGCGACGTAGTCGCCCGCCATGCCGTACTCCTTGGCGGCGTCGTCCAGCATGTGGAAGATGTTTACCATGATCCCCTGGAGCTTACTGTCCACCTCCTGGAAGGTCCAGCTCAGCCGCTGGGAGTTTTGGCTCATCTCCAGGGCGGAGGTGGCGACGCCGCCGGCGTTGGCCGCCTTGCCCGGGCAGAACAAAATGCCGTGGTCCTGGAAATACTTGGTCGCCTCCAGGGTGGTGGGCATATTGGCCCCCTCCGCCACGGCGAAGCAGCCGTTGGAAACCAGGGCCTTGGCGTCCTCCAGGCCCAGCTCGTTCTGGGTGGCGCAGGGCAGGGCCACGTCGCACTTCACGGTCCAGACCCCCTTGCCGGGATGGTACTCCGCGCCGGGGCGCTGGGCGGCGTACTCCGTCAGCCGGGCCCGCCGGACCTCCTTGACCTGTTTGAGGGTAGCCACGTCGATGCCCTCCGGGTCGTAGATCCAGCCGGTGGAGTCGGAGCAGGTGACGGGCTTGGCCCCCAGCTGCCAGGCCTTCTGGATGGCGTAGGTGGCCACGTTCCCCGCGCCGGACACCGCCACGGTGGCGCCGGATAGGCTCTTGCCGTTGCTCTTGAGCATTTCCTCCGTCAGGTACAGCAGGCCGTAGCCCGTAGCCTCCGTCCGGGCCAGGGAGCCGCCGTAGGTCAGGCCCTTGCCGGTGAGGACCCCTTCATAGTTCCCCCGGATCCGCTTATATTGACCGTAGAGATAGCCGATCTCCCGGCCGCCCACGCCGATGTCCCCGGCGGGCACGTCGGTGTCCGGGCCGATGTGACGGTAAAGCTCCGTCATGAAGCTCTGGCAGAAGGCCATGACCTCCCGGTCGGACTTGCCCTTGGGGTCAAAGTCCGCGCCGCCCTTGCCGCCGCCAATGGGCAGGCCCGTCAGGGCGTTTTTGAACACCTGTTCAAAGCCCAAAAACTTGATGACCCCCAGATTCACCGAGGGATGGAACCGAAGGCCCCCCTTGTAGGGACCGATGGCGCTGTTGAACTGCACCCGGAAGCCGTTGTTTACCTGGACCTGGCCCCGGTCGTCCACCCAGGGCACCCGGAACAGGATCACCCGCTCCGGGGTGGTCATCCGCTCCAACAGGGCCTCCCGGCGGTAGCGCTCCTCGTCCCGGGCGATCACGGGACGCAGGGTGGTCAGCACCTCCTGCACCGCCTGGTGGAACTCGGGCTGGGCCGGATTCTGAAGCCTTACCCGGGCAAATACTTCTTCTACATAATCCATAGTTGGAACCTCCTTTAAAGAGTGAATCTATTTTATCAGATTTTCCCGGAGTTTACAACTATTTTTCCAAGGTTTTCCAAAATTCAGGTGAAACATTTATATAAACTGGCGGAAGGCGCAAAATTTGAGAAAACTTGTAATTGACAAACCATCTTTAATGAGTATAATATTATCGATACGCTATGTACCAAATCCCCAGGTACATAAAAATAGGAGGATAACATGAAGGATTGGGATCGTTTAACCACTGTTGAGGAGATGGAGGCCGCCACCAATTCCCTGCTGGAAAACGGGAAAAAGGTGGGCGCCGACTCCTGGCAGCAGCGGGTCAAAAACCAGACCCCCCACTGCGGCTTCGGCGAGGCCGGCACCTGCTGCCGGATCTGTTCCATGGGCCCCTGCCGCATCACCCCCAAGAGCCCCAGAGGCATCTGCGGCTGCGACGTTCACGGTATCGTGGGCCGGAACTTCCTGCGGTTCACCGCCGGCGGCTCCGCCACCCACTCCGACCATGGCCGGGAGATCTGCCACACCCTGTACCAGACCAGCCCCGACGGCAACTACAAGGTCAAGGACCCTGAAAAGCTGATCCGCATCGCCAAGGAGTGGGGCGTGGAGACCGAGGGCGTGGACATCTACGACCTGGCCCATCAGATCGCCGAGATGGCCCTGCTGGAATACGGCAAGCCCTTCGGCGTCCAGCGGTTCCTGAAGCGGGCCCCGGAGCACACCCAGAAGCTGTGGCATGAGGCCGGCATCGAGCCCCGGGCCATCGACCGGGAGGTCTCCACCGCCCTGCACATGACCCACATGGGCTGCTCCAGCCTGGCCGAGGCTCTGATCCACCAGAGTCTGCGCTGCGGCCTGTCCGACGGATGGGGCGGCTCCATGGCCGGCACGGAATTTTCCGACGTGCTCTTTGGCACCCCCAAGCCCGTGGACACCACCGCCAACATCGGCGTCATGGAGAAGGACATGGTCAACATCGTGGTCCATGGCCACGACCCCAGCCTCTCTGAGATGGTGGTCTACTACGCCAACGACCCGGAGATGATCGCTCTAGCCAAGAGCGTGGGCGCCAAGGGCATCAATATCTGCGGCGTCTGCTGCACCGCCAACGAGGTGGCCATGCGCCACGGCATCCCCATGGCGGGCAACTTCCTGACCCAGGAGAACGTGGTCCTCACCGGCGCCTGCGAGGCCATTGTTGTGGACGTGCAGTGCATTTTCCCCGCCCTGGGGCCCCTTTCCAAGTGCTTCCATACCAAGTTCATCACCACTTCCAACATTGCCCGGATGCCCGACTCCGAGTTTATCCACTTCTCCGCCGCCAACGCCGGGGAGAACGCCAAGGCCATCGTGAAAATGGCCATCGAGAACTTCAAGAACCGGGACCAGAGCCTGGTGAACATCCCCAAGCAGGTCTCCAAGGCCCGGGTGGGCTACTCTGTGGAGGCCATCAAGAAGACCCTGGACACCGTGGCCAACTCGCAGCTTGACGAGTTCGGCACCACCAAGCCCCTGATCGAGTGCATCCACTCCGGCGTGCTTCGGGGCGCGGTGGCCATGGTTGGCTGCAACAATCCCAAGGTCCGTCCCGACTCCGCCCACATCCAGCTGATGAAATACCTGCTGGAAAACGACGTGATCCTCATCGTCTCCGGCTGCGCCGCCCAGGCCGCCGCCAAGGCCGGCCTGATGGACCCCGAGATCGCCAAGGAATACTGCGGCGACGGCTTGAAGCGGGTCTGCGAGCTGGCGAACATCCCGCCGGTGCTGCATATGGGCTCCTGCGTGGACATTTCCCGGATGATGGTCCTGGCCGCCGACATCTCCAAGGACTGGGGCATCCCCATTTCCCAGCTTCCGCTGGTGGGCTGCGCCCCCGAGTGGATGAGCGAGAAGGCCGTGTCCATCGGCAACTATGTGGTGGCCACCGGCATCGACACCTTCCTGGGCGTGGATCCCTACACCAAGGGCTCCAGCGAGGTCACCGCCCTTTTGCAGGGCGAGCACGGCATCAAGGACTGGGTGGAGGCCAACTACACCGTGGAGCTGGACATCGATAAGCTGGGCCAGCGGATGCTGGACCGGATCGAGGAAAAGCGGGCCGCCCTGGGCATCTGACTCGGAAGCAAAGGGGTTTTTGACCAATGAAATTAGCCATCACCGGCAAGGGCGGGGTGGGGAAGACCACCCTGGCCTCCACCCTGGCCCGGCTCTACGCCGGGGAGGGGCGGACCGTCCTGGCCGCCGACGTGGACCCGGACGCCAACCTGGGTCTGGCCCTGGGCCTGAGCCAGGAGGAGGTGGATGCCATCGTGCCCATCTCCAAAATGCGCACCCTGGTGGAGGAACGCACCGGCGCCAACGCCGCCAACACGTTCTTTAAGCTCAATCCCTACGTGGCGGACATCCCCGAGAAGTTCGCCCGGGATATCAACGGGGTGAAGCTGCTGGTCATGGGCACCGTGGACGTGGGGGGCAGCGGCTGCGTCTGTCCCGAGCATGTGATGCTCAAGGCCATTCTCTCCAGCCTGACCTACCGGAAAAACGACGTGGTCATCATGGACATGGAGGCCGGACTGGAGCATTTGGGCCGGGGCACCGCCGCCAATATGGACGCTTTTGTGGTGGTGGTGGAGCCGGGGGCCCGGTCCGTGCAGACCTACCGCAGTGTCAAGCGCCTGGCCCACGACCTGGGCGTTGACCGGGTCCGGGTGGTGGCCAATAAGCTCCGGGACGAGGCGGACGAGGCCTTCGTCCGGGACGCCATCCCGGCGGAGGACCTGCTGGGCTGCGTCCACTACAATCCCCAGATCATGGAGGCCGACCGGCAGGGGAAATCCCCCTACGATTTCAGCCCCCAGGCTATTGAGGAAATACGGAAAATTAAATCGATCTTGGATCGTGACGAACTTTAGGAGGAAAAACCGTGACATTATTTGACAGAGTATTCGGCGGGAACGACACCGTATACGCCCGCACCGAAAAAGCGGTGAACGAAGCCGTCGCGGCCTACGGCGAGGCGGAGAGCGTGTCCTTTCCCGGCACCGCATACAGCCTGCCCTGCTATTACGCCGTTGTGGGCGAGAAGATCGCCACCCTGGGCCAGATGAAGGCCGCCCTTTCCACCGTGAAGGCCATGATGACCCGGGCTCCCCGGCTCCACGACGCCTTCCAGTCCGGCATCGCCTCGGCACTGTGCGCCGAATTCCTGGAGGCTCTGAAGTACCTCCGGGGCGCCACCCCCTATGAGGCCCCCTGCTGCGGCCATTTGACCGACGCCTTTGTGCGGAATCTGGGCGTGCCCCTGGTCACCGGGGACATCCCCGGCGTGGCGGTCATCATCGGCGGCGCCGAGACCGCGGACGAAATGGTCAGCCTGGTCAAGAGCTACCAGGGCCAGGGTATGCTGGTCTCCGTCACTGGCGAGGGCATCCGCCAGCTGGCGGAAAAAGGCTACAAGACCGGCGAGAACGTCCGGGTGGTCCCCCTGGGCTATGAGACCCAGAGCGTGATCCATGTGGTCTCCGTGGCCCTGCGGGCGGCGCTGATTTTCGGCAACATCACCCCCGGCGATTTCAAGAGCCTGGCCAAGTACACCATGGACCGGGTCCGGGCCTTCGTCAACGCCTACAAGCCCCTGTCCGACGAGACCGTGGCCTATGGCGCCGGCGCCATCTGCCTGGGCTTCCCCGTGATCTCCAACGAGACGGAGAATATGTTCCGGGTGCCCAAAAGCCTGATCCAGCAGCTCGATACTTCCAAGTGGAACGCCACCTCCCTGGAGGCCCGGGACATCAAGCTGAAGATCACCGAGATCGACATCCCCGTGGCCTTCGCCTCCGCCTTTGAGGGCGAGATCATCCGCCGGGGCGATATGCAGGTGGAGGTGGACGGCTCCCGGGTGGACTGCTTTGAGCTGGTGGCCACCAAGGACGCCGCCGAGGTGGAGGACCACAAGATCACCGTCATCGGCCCCGAGCTGGACCAGATCCCTGTGGGCTCCAAGATCTCCCTGTCCTACACCGTGGACGTGGCCGGCAAGAATATGCAGCCGGATTTCGAGTCCGTCATGGAGCGGAAATTCCACAGCTACTTAAACTGCATCGAGGGCGTGATGCACACCGGCCAGCGGGATATGATCCGGGTCCGGATCTCCAAGGCCGATTTCGAGGCGGGCTTCCGCTTCCATCACATCGGCGAGGTCCTCTACGCCAAGGTTAAGAGCGAATTTGACGCCGTGGTGGACAAGTGCCAGGTCACCATCATCGTGGACGCGGAGAAGAACGCGGAGCTCCGCCGCCACGCCAACGAGGTCTTCTCCAAGCGGGACGACCGGCTGAAATCCATGACCGACGAGTCCGTGCCGGTGTACTACACCTGCATCATGTGCCAGGCCTTCTCTCCCAGCCATGTGTGCATCGTCACCCCCGAGCGGCTGGGCCTGTGTGGCGCGGTGTCCTGGCTGGACGCCAAGGCCACCAACGAACTGGATCCCACCGGCCCCTGCCAAGTGGTGCCTAAGGACCGCTGCATCGACGAGAATCTGGGCCGCTACGAGGACGTGGACGAGGCCGTGAACAAGTACTCCCACGGCGCGCTGGAGCATGTGACCCTGTACTCCCTGTTCCAGGACCCCATGACCAGCTGCGGCTGCTTCGAGTGCATCTGCGGCGTGGAGCCGGTGTCCATGGGCGTGGTCATCACCTGCCGGGAGCACGCCGGCATGACGCCTCTGGGCATGACCTTCTCCGAGATGGCCTCCATGACCGGCGGCGGCGTGCAGACCCCCGGCTTCATGGGCCACGGCAAGCAGTTTATCTCCTCCAAGAAGTTTTTGAAGGCCGAGGGCGGCCTGGGCCGGATCGTGTGGATGCCCAAGGAGCTGAAGGACGCGGTCCGGGAACGGCTGGACGCCTCCGCCTACGAGCTCTACGGCGTGGAGAACTTCACCGACATGGTGGCGGACGAGTCCGTCTGCACCGACGACCCGGAGCAGCTGCTGAACTACCTGTCCGAGGTGGGCCATCCCGTTCTCGGCATGGAGCCCTTCGATATGTAACCGAAGGGGCAAAGAACATACTAAAAACGGCGGCAAGGGCAATCCTTGCCGCCGTTCGCGTTTTTTGTGGCATAAGACTCGGTTCCGGACAAAGCTACAGGAGAGCCGCGCTGTCCTGGTCCAGGTAGAGGACGGCGCCGCCGTGCCGCCGGAGGGCGGAGGCGGGGCAGGCCTCGGAAATTGGACCGTAAAGGGTACTCCGCACCGCCTGAGCTTTACTGGACGCCGGGACCACGCAGAATAGGCGCTTGCCCCCCATCAGAGCCGGCACCGTCAGGGTCAGGGCGTGGGTGGGCACCTGGGACAGGGCCGCGAAGCAGCCGTCGTTGACCTGCTGCTGGCGGCAGACCGGGTCCAGGGCCACCTTTTTCACCAGCGCCGGGTCGGAAAAATCCGCCACCGGCGGGTCGTTAAAGGCCACATGGCCGTTTTCCCCAATGCCCAGGCAGACAATGTCCACGGGATATCGCTCCAAGAGGGCGGCGTAGCGAGCGCACTCGTCCTCCGGGTCACCGCCACCACGGAGGTAGTGGACCTCCTTAAACGGCGCCTTGTCAAAAAGGGCCCTGCGGAGGAAATTGCCGAAGCCCTGGGGGGCGTCCGGGGCCAGGCCGATGTATTCGTCCATGTGGAAGGCCCGGATCCGGGTAAAGTCCACGGTTTTGTCTGTCGCCAGGGCCGCCAGCACCTCGTTTTGGGAGGGAGCGGCGGCGAAGATCAAGTTGCAGCAGTCCTTTTCCGCCAGCACCTGGCGGATGGCGGCGGCAATGTCCCGGGCGGCCGCCGCGCCCATCTCCCCCCGGGTGTCGAAGATCTCCACCTGGAGTAAATCAAATGATAATTTTTTCATTTCGTTCTCCTAGCTTTCATAGCGCTCTACGCCGTCCGTCCATACCCGCCGGATGCGGATATTTTCATCAAAGAGGACCAGATCCGCCTTCCTTCCCGGGGCCACGGTGCCGGTTTCGTTCTGTTTTCCGATCACCCGGGCGGGGGTCTGGGTCATCATTTCCACGGCCTCGGGCAGCGTGGCCCCCGCCAGCCGTACCATGTTCCGCACCAGCCGGTCGGCGGTGCAGACGGAGCCGGCGAAGGCGGTCCGGTCCGGCATTTTGGCCACCCCGTCCTCAATGATCACCCGCTGACCCTGGGACAGGCTGCCCAAAATACTCTCCCCCTGGGTCTGGCCGGCGGCCCGCATGGCGTCGGTGACCAGGCACAGCCGCTTGGGGCCGATGAAGCGGTAGGCCATTTGCAGCAGCTCCGGGGGCAGGTGGCAGCCGTCGGCGATGATCTCGCTGGTGAGCTGGGGCAGCACATAGGCCGCTTCTACCACGCCGCCCTGGCGGAAGCCCTCCTGCCGGGTGATGGTGGAGCAGCCGGAATAGAGGTGGGTCACATGGGTGTACCCCGCCTCCACCGCCGACACCACCTGGGAATAGGTGGCGTCGCTGTGGCCGATGGCGGCGGTGATGCCTCTCGCTTTCAGCTCCCGGCCCAACTCCAGCGCCCCGGGCAGCTCCGGGGCCAGGGACCAGCGGAGGATGTCCGGGCACCGCTCCAAAATTTCGGCGCACTCCGCCGGGTCCGGGTTCCGAAGTTGGCTGGGGTCCTGGGCCCCTGCCTGGGCGGGGGAAAAGTAGGGTCCCTCCAGGTGCAGTCCCAGCATTCTGGCCCCGTCCTTCAGATCCGAACGGCAGCGGTAAAAAACGTCGAAGGCATTCAGCAGCTCCTCCCGGGTGGCGGACAGGGTGGTGGGGGTGATGCAGGTGGTGCCGTGGCGCAGATGGAGCGCCGCGGCGGTCCGCCAAGCCTCCTCGGTTCCGTCCATGAAGTCGGCTCCGCCGCCGCCGTGGAGGTGAATGTCGATAAATCCGTGGGACAGGTACAGCCCCTCCCCGCCGACGCCGGGCAGGGAAGGGTCTGCCGCGCCATGGGGGAGGACGGCCTCGACCCGGTCGCCGTCGATGACAATGTCCCGGGGCTGGATATTCCCCTGGACCAGCAGCACGTCCCGAATTACATGGCGCATGGCGCTCCCTCCTCCAGCAGCTTCCGCAGGGCCTGGGCGCTTTCCACGGTGGCGGCCATGCCCCCCTGGGAGAAGGCCGCGCCGCCGGGCTGGCGCATCAGCGCCTCGCTGATCCCGGCGCCCACCCGGTAGTGGGTCTCCAGGGACAGATAGCCCTTATAGCCGTCCCGCCGGAGGGCGGCGAGCAGGCCGGGATAGTCCACCCAACCCGTGCCGATCTTCACGCATTCCGGCTCCCCGGCGGCGTTCAGCAGCGCGTCCTTGATGTGGACGTGAGCCAGCCAGGGCTTCACCGCCAGATACCCCTCCGGGTAGGGCCGTTCCCGGCCCGGATCATATAGATCGTTGCCCGGGTCGTAGATGGCTCCAAATTCCGGGGCGTCCAGCCGGGCCAAAAGGGCCCCCAGGGCGGCGTGATTGGGGGTGTTGACGCTGGGATCGGCCTCCAAAAGGAGCCGCTTGCCCCGCTCCCTCAAAATTTCCCCTGCGGGGCCGAAGGCGTCCAGAATTTCATCCGTCACCGCCGGCGCGCCCTGGGCAAAAAAGGCGAAGCCTCGAATATGGCCGCACCCCAGCTCCTCCGCTCCGTCGCAGAGGCGCTTGAGCTTGTCCAGCTCTCCCGGAGCCTCCGCCAGGGGGCACTTATAAAAGGAGCTTGCCAGGTCGCAGACCGCCAGCCCTTCCCCGTCCAGGAGCCGCCGGTATTCCCGGAGCCGCCGGATGGGGATCCGGTCGATGGGGGTGTCCTCCACACTGCGCAGCTCCACCCCGGAAAAGCCCAGCTTTTTCGCCAGCTCTGCCGCTTGGCGCAGGTCCTGGGTGGCCTCGTCGGTAATGTAGGCAAGTCTCATTGGAATTTCACCGGCAGGCCCGTTTTGGTGGACTCGTAGACGGCGCAGATGACCTTCACCGCCAGGGCCGCCTCCTCGGGGGGCAGCATGGGGGCCCGGTCGTCCCGGACCGCCTGGGCGATGTCCCGCAGCAGGCAGATGTGGCCGTAGATGCCGATGTCGATGGGATTTTTCGCGCCGCCCACCACGTCGGAACCCAGATCGGGCCGGAGCGGGGCGTGATCCTGATCGATAAAGTTCCAGGCGATGATGTGCTGATCGTCAAAGCTGACGGTGCCCTTCTCCCCGTAGACAGTGAAGGTGCTGGAGTAGCCGGGGTAGGCGGTGGTGGCCCCCTCGATGACACACAATGCCCCGTCCTTCATCCGAATCAGGGCGGCGGCGGTGTCCTCCACGGGGATGTCCCGGCAGAGGGTCGCGGCCTTGCCATACAGGGTGTCAATCTGCCCGCCCAGCATCCACAATATCAGATCGATGCCGTGAACGCCCTGATTCATCAATGCGCCGCCCCCGTCTAAGTCCCAGGTGCCCCGCCAGCCGGCGCTGTTGTAGTAGGCCTGATCCCGGTAGTAGTTGAGCCGGGCCTCGGCCATGCAGATCCGGCCCAGGGCCCCCTGGGCAATCAGCTCCTTCAGGGCGATGGCCACGGGCATCAGCCGCCGCTGGAAGATGCACTGCATCTTCACGCCGCTCGCCCGGACCACCCGGATGACCTCCTTGATTTTCTCCGGGGTGATCTCCATGGGCTTTTCGCAGACGATGGCCTTGCCCGCCCGGGCGGCGTCCATCACCACCTGGCCGTGAAGGCCGCTGGGAACGCAGACGCAGACGATGTCGATCTCCGGGTCGGCAAGCATGGCGTGGTAGTCCGGGTAGACCTTTTTCACGCCGTGGTCCCGGGCGTAGGCCTGGGCCTTCTCCCGGTCCACGTCGCAGCAGCCGTAGAGGCGGCAGCCCTCGCTTGCCAGCTGCTTCAGGGCGCTGGCGTGGGTAAAAGCGATCACGCCGCACCCGATGATGCCAAAATTCATAGATTTATCCTCCTTGGGCGGAAAATCCGCCAAAATAAACATGAAAAGTTCCCCGCCCCGGGCCGGGTGCGGTAGGGGGCGGGGGAGATCACTTCTTTTCCGAATGCAGCACCGGCTCCGGCAGACCGATGGGCTGGCGGTAGGTGTAGAACCGGGAGCTGGAATACCGCTGGCGGTACTCCACCGGGGAGACCTGCTCGTGGTTCTTGAAATAGCGGCTGAAATAGTGCAGGCTCTGGAAGCCCACCATCTCCGAGATCTCGCTGATGTTGGAGTTGGTGGTGAGCAGCAGTTCCTTGGCCTTGCCCAGGCGGACCTGGTTGATATACTTGTTGGGGGTGGTGTTCAGGGCCTGCTTGAAGGCCAGGATCAGGGTGCTCTTGCTCACGCTGGCCACCTTGGCCAGGTCCTCCAGGGTGATGGGGGTGATGTAGTTTTCCTGAATGTATCGGATCACCGCCGCCATGTCCACCCCGGTGGTGCGACCCGTTGGCAGCTCCTGAAGTTGATCCGGTCTGGGAAGACCCGTCTGAGGCCGCTGGGACCGCAGCAGAAGCACCAGCGTCAGCCCGAAGTAGTAGCAGACGCAGTTGTAGCTGTATGGAGCGGCCTGGGCGCTCTCCCGCAGAATGTGGTCAAAGTAATACTGAAACCTGCCGAAGTCCACATCCAGAACGGCAGGGAGCCGGTTCAGGTCCCGGGCCAGCTGCTCATCGGCGACTGTGAATTTAATGTCCATGAGCTGGGGCTGGGGTTCCTGTTCTTCACGAATGATGGAATGGATGGTGTGGGGGCGGATCAACAGAACCTGCCGGTCCTGCATGGGAATGGTTTCCTCGCCCAGAGTGATCCGTCCGCCGCTCTTCAGCACCGCTATGATTTGATAATAACTGTGGCTGTGGAGCTCGTTTTCCCAATATTGGAAGTACTTGCCCGACCATAACACGCTGAATTCGTACACAATCGACGCTTCCTTTCAGGCCTAAAATCCCGCATTCTTAGTATAGCACAAAGATTCTAATTTGTAAACTACTTCCAAGAAAAAAGATTTATAATTATCTTGATATGTGCAAATTGCGAAAAATTATGGACAAAGACATTTGCCCACGGATGTGTTATACTACGCATACACAATAGCCGTATTGTATGTACGGCGAGAATATGAGGAGGAGCCCATGAAAATCGCCATGCTTTTGGACCAGGTCGTCTACCCGAAGGTCATCCACCCCCAGACCCAGGCGCAATTTCAGGCAATGGCGGAGCTGTCCGTAAATCAAACGAAGGAAAATGAAATTGAAAACGCCGCCCGCCTGATGAAGGACGCCGACTTCGCCGTTACCAGTTGGGGAAGCCCCGCCATGACGGCGCGGCTGTTGGACCAGGCCCCCAACCTCAAGCTCATCGCCCACGCCGCCGGCAGCGTCAAGAGCATCGTCACGGACGAAATGTATCGCCGGGGCGTAAGGATCGTATCCGCCGCCAAGGTCCTCAGCACCGGGGTATCCGAGACCGCCCTGGGGCTGACCATTGCCAGCGCCAAGAACCTGTTCGCCCTCAACGACGACACCCACCGGGGCGGCTGGAGCCACGACGGCGTCACGGAGATGTACGGCATCACCGTGGGCATCATCGGCTTTGGCCTGGCGGGGAAGCACTATGCCGAGCTGCTCCGGCCCTTCAGTGTGGAGGTCATCGCCTACGACCCCCTGGTGGGGGCGGAGGCCATGGCGGCCGTCGGGGCGCGGAAGGTGGAGCTGGAGGAGGTCTTTACCAGCAGTGACATTCTCAGCCTCCACGCCCCCCAGCTGGACAGTACTTACCACATGGTGGACCGGGACCGGTTAGAGTCCATGAAGCCTGGCGCCATCCTGATCAACACCGCCCGGGGCAGCCTGGTGGACGAGGCCGCGCTGGTGGACTATCTGGCCGCCGGCAAGCTGAAATACGCCTGCCTGGACGTGACGGACCCGGAGCCCCCCGCCCAGGACAGCCCCCTGCGCCGTCTGCCCAACTGCATCCTGACCCCCCACTTGGCGGGGCAGGCCAACAACGGCCTGATGAAGCTGGGGGATTTCTGCCTGGAACAGATTCAAAATTATCTGGCGGGCCGCCCGCTGGAGGGCGAGGTCCGGCAGGAAATGCTCTCCACCATCGCCTGACATGGAAAAAATCAAATCTGCCGGCCTGGTGTGCCGCCGGGAGCCGCTGAACACCCATTTCGGGTTCAAGGGCGGCGCCCTCACGGAGCTGTGGCAGGTCTGCTGCCGGCTGGAGACCGACGGCGGGAATGTTGCCACCGGCCAGAGCGTCCAAAGCGTTCTATGGAGCGACAGCGCCGTCTTCGCCCAGTGGGGCCAGGACGGGGGAAACGAAAAGATGCTGGCGCTGACCCGGTTCGCCCTGGAGCTGCTGCCGGGAATGGCCCTGGAGCAGCCCCCCAGAATGCTGGAACAGCTGCTGCCGGCGGTGCTGGAGGAGGGTCGGAGGCTTACCGGACGCCCCGATCTGCGTCCGACCTTCGCCCTCAACGCCCTGACCGGGGTGGACTGGGCCCTCTGGAAGCTGTACCGGCTGTCCCAGGGGAAGCCGGACTTTGCCGCCCTTGTCGCCTCCCACACCGCCTACCTGGGCGGGAAACAGCCGGCCCTGGGCACCATCCCC
>CANRQC010000019.1 GCA_947632695.1 uncultured Oscillospiraceae bacterium
CTGCTTGCCCTTGGAGGAGGCGATGCCGATGGACAGCTGCTTCAGCGCCCCGCCATAGCCGCCCATGGGGTGGCCCTTGAAATGGGACAGCACCAGCAGGCTGTCGTAATTCTTCAAATCCTTGCCCACGAAATTCTGGTGGATCACCTTGCCGTTGGGGATGGGCAGCACCAGATCCGGGCCCGTGGCGTCCAGAAGGTCCACGGTGTACATACCGCTCCAGCCGTGCTTCTTCAGGGTGACCACATGGCGCTCGGTCACGTCCCGGGAGCCTTCATAGGCGGTGTTGCACTCCACCACCGTGCCGCCCACGTCCTCCACCACCGGCTTCCAGAACGCCGGACGGATGAAATTCTGGTTGCCCTCCTCGCCGGAGTGGACCTTGATGGCCACCTTGCCGGGGAGCTTCTTTCCCAAAAGGCGGTACATTTCCAGCACCTTTTCCGGGGTGACGGTGGGAGAAAAGTAAACCTTTGCCTGCATCGTTATCCTTCCTTTCCGCAGAGCCGATCATTATTTTCGAGTAATATTATACCCGGCTTTCCCGGGAATTGCAATCATTATTTGCATGTCCGGCCCCTCCGGCGCATAGACTAACGCAAAAGGCAAGGAGGGTTCCCATGAAAAATCTGCAATGGAAGAAACTGATTCTCTGTCTGGCCCTGCCCCTGGCGGTGGGCGGACTGGCGGCGTGGCTGACCATGGGCGGTATGGCGGACTACGCTTCGGTGGTAAAGCCGCCCCTGTCGCCCCCCGGATGGGTGTTCCCCGTGGTGTGGACGGCGCTGTATCTGATGATGGGCTGGGCCTCCTACCTGGTGTGGACCTCCGGAGCGGAGACCGGGCAGGTCCGCCAGACCCTGCTGCTCTATGGGGCCCAGCTGGCGGTGAATTTCCTGTGGCCCCTGCTGTTCTTCGGCGGGAAAGCCTACCTGGCGGCCTTTTTCCTGCTGGCGGGGCTGTGGCTGCTGGTTTGGCTGACGCTCCACGCCTTTCTGGCCATCCGGGAGACCGCCGGGAAGCTGCTGCTTCCGTACCTGGCCTGGATCACCTTCGCCGGGTATCTGAACCTGGGGGTCTATCTTCTGAACTGAAAATCAGCGAGGGGCTTGCATGAAAGCCCCTCGCCGGTTTTTATATACCGTGCGGAAAGGCCTCACCCATGGCCAAAGGAACGAGGACGTTGTAAAACACCACGCAAAGCGTAAAAAACAACCAATAGTTGAAATAACGCAAAAGCGCCTCCATTGTATTCAACCGCTGTTTTTGCTATAATTCAACCAGAACGATGAAAGGACGGTGCTTGCAATGGCAAACACGCTGAGTGAACAGATCGCCGCGCTGCGAAAGGAGCGGGGGCTCACCCAGGAACAGCTGGGAAACCTGGTGGGCGTATCCGCCCAGGCGGTGAGCAAATGGGAAAAGGGCGGCACGCCGGATGTGGAGCTACTGCCGATCCTGTCCCGGCAGTTGGGGGTGACCATCGACGCTCTCTTCGGTATGGAGGGCGGGGAGAAGGAGGACCCGGCGGAGGCAGTGGGCCGGTGGCTCCGGGGGTTCCCGTCGAAGGAACGGCTGAATCAGTTCTGTCATCTCGTGTGGCGCGCGAAGCAGTATTTCCTCTCTGAGGCGGACAGCGAGATCGTACTCCCGAAGACGGACTACCCCGAAACGTGCAAGCTTGCCTACGGCGACGGCGGTGAGCTTTTGATGCTCTCGCAGATCGTGACCCAGGGCGGCATCTTCTTCGACGTGCACGCTGAGGACCTGTCCTTCGTGACGCTCTGGCCCAGGCCGAAGGACGGCTGGGCACAGTGGCTGGCGCCCAAGGAGGACTGCCGCGCGCTCTTTGCGGTGCTGGCCAGGCCAGGCTGTCTCGAGCTGCTGGAGTACGTCTGCAATCGGAAAATCGGGTGGTTCTCGTCTAGCGTCGTGACGAAGCACCTGGACCTGCCCCACGAGGATGTGGAATCGCTCCTGGAATCGCTGGCGGCGGTGGGATTGCTGTCCTCCATGGAGCTGGAGCTGGAGGACGGCAAGACCCACGTCTTTGAAGCGGCGGAGCCGTGGAAGCTCATCCCGTTCCTCCTGCTGGCGCGGACGCTGATGCAGTCGGAGTCCAATTATTTTAGGCTGTACGAACCGGTGCCGCTCTTTGAGACGGATGAAAAATGGGAAGACGCGAAGCAAATCTCAAAATGACATAAAAAGGAGTTGATAATATGCTTTATTATCTGAGAAAGCATTGGCTGGCCAATCTTTTGGCGATCCTGCCGGGGCTTGTCGTGTGCGCCTTGCAGGTCGGAAACGATCTACTGATGATGCGGGTCTTTGAGAGTGTCATCAAATTTGATCTGCGGGGCTTCCTCTTCTGGGAGCTGATGATGGTGGCCGCCTGGGTCATCCTTTTGTGGGTCGGCAGTCTGCGGGATTATTTCCAGGCCCGCGCCATCAGGGCCATGAATAACGCGGTCCGGAGGGACATGGCGGCGACGCTGCTTCATAAGTCCCATGTGGAGTTCCACGGGAAAGACACGGGGGAATACCTGTCCTGGTTCGTCAGCGACGTGAATCAGATGGAGGATCTGGCGTGGACTCCCTTCTATCAGTGCGTGGATCTGGCGGCCACCGCCATCTTCTGCGTCGTCGCCCTGCTGACGCTCCACTGGTCGCTGCTGGCAGCGGCGCTGGTCAACGCGGCAGTTATGCTGCTTGCCCCGCAGTTTTTCACCAAGCGCATGGAGAAGCTGGGCGAAGATTGTGAGACGGAGCAGGCCAAGGCCACCGGAAAGCTGAAGGATATTTTGTCCGGTTTCGACGTCCTGCGCTCCTTTGGCCGGGAACCGCGCTTCTGCCAGGGCGCGGAGGGCGCCAGTGAACAGATAGAAAAGCCCAGGTTCCGGTTGAGATATGTGAAGGCTTTCATAACCGCCGGATTCGGCTGTGTAAACGTAGGCTGCCAAATGCTGATCAATCTTTTGATCGGCGTGCTGTCCATCCGGGGCGTGATTCTCCAGGGCGCCCTGATGGGCGGGGGAAATCTGGTGGGAGGTCTCTCCAACAGCGTCGGCAGCCTGGCGCAGTACCTGCTGTCGTTCTCCTCCACAAAGCCCTATTTTGAGAAGATTACCGTCCGCGGCGACAGCGCGGGGGATGAGGAAAGCGGCGGCCTGCCCGAGGTCAACAGCGCCATCACCGTGCAAGACCTTTCCTTCCAGTACGACGAAAAGCCCGTCCTTCGGGATCTGTCCCTGACCTTCAAGAAAGGCGGAAAGTACGCCCTGACCGGCCCCTCCGGCTGCGGAAAGTCCACGCTTTTAAAGCTCCTTTTGGGCTGGCTGCCGGATTACAGCGGGTCCATCCAATTTGACGGGCAGGACGCCCACGGCTTCACCCCGGAGCAGCTTCAAAAGCGGATGAGCTACATCGAGCAGAACGTGTTCCTGTTCAACACGACGATTCGGGACAACATCACCCTGGGCGAGGACTTTTCCGACGAGCAAATGGAGAAGGCCTTGCGCGGCAGCGCCCTTCTGGGGGACCTGGCCCAAATGCCGGAGGGCCTGGACACCCCGGTGGGGGAGGACGGTAGCAATCTCTCCGGCGGGCAGAAGCAGCGGGTGGCCATTGCCCGGGCGCTGATCCACGACCGCTCCATCCTCCTGGTGGACGAGGGCACCAGCGCGTTGGATCAGAAGAACGCCGGTATCGTGGAGGAGAGCCTGCTGGCAAACCCGGAGCTGACGCTGATTTTGGTCAGCCACCACCTGACCAGGGAGCGGAAGGGGCAGTTTACCGGGGTGTACGATTTGGAACCGGCAGTGTCCTTCCCGCAGTCGGCATGAGCCGTAAAACGAAAGAAGGAAGCGCCCCGGGGCGCTTCCTTCTTGATCTCACAAAATGAAAAGGCGGGAAAGGCGGCCTTACAGCCCGTAGCCGTAGATGGCGAAGAACTGGAGGACGCTGCCCAGGACCACGAAAATGTGGAACACCGAGTGGAACCAGGGCTTTTTCGATCCGATGCCGTAGAGGACGGCCCCCAGGGTGTAGGCGATGCCGCCGGCCAGGAGCAGGTAGAAGCCCGCCGGGGTGAGGGCCTCCATGGTCTGGCGGAAGAAGGGAATGATGGCCCAGCCCATGCAGATATAGCAGACCATGGAGAAGGCCCGGTATTTCCGCAGGTCGATGGCCGTCAGGGTGATGGCCAGGGCGGCCATGCCCCACTGGAATCCAAACAGGCTCCAGCCCAGGGCGGGGTAGAGGGGTCGCAGGGCGGAGAGGGCCACGGGCATATAGCTGCCCGCGATGAGAAAATAGATGGTGCAGTGATCCAGGATTTGCAGCACCTTTTTGCCGGTGTTGGGCTTTAACCCGTGGTAGACGCTGGAAATGGTATAGAGGGTGATCAGGGAGGCGCCGTAGATGGCGGAGCTGACCACGCCGTAGACGTTGCCGTTCCAGACGGACCGGTTCACACACAGACACAGCGCCAGCACGCCCAGCACGGCGCCGGCAATGTGGGTCACAGCGTTCATTATTTCCTCGCCCTGGGTGTAGGACGGAAGGGCGCGGTCGCAGAGGCGGGTACGTTTCATATTGTCGATCTCCTTTCTTGGTATCCGATGCCAGCATACCATATTTTTGGAGAAAAAGCACCCTACTACGGCCAGTAGAGCCTCTCTTTGGGAGAGAGGAGAAAATTCTACCCGGGGTAGAGTAGAAAAAGGGTTGACAAACCCCCGTTTTTCCGATAAAATACCACCAATCGACCATGGCTGAGGTCGCGGCTTGCATCAGTACCCCCCGGATCGGCGAATTGCCGGGATAGGGAAAGGGCACGCCGCCGAAGGGCCTTTCCGGCGCAACCGGGGGGCTCTGGGCCCGTACAGAAGATGTGCGGGACTGTCATCCGGCTTCCGGATGGAGCGCAGACCGTGGGGCTCCAGGACGGATGTGCCCCGCGCGACCGCGCGGGGCTTTTATTTTGGAGGTAGCATATGAAAAAGACATCCTTTCTCTCCCTGGAGCAGGCCCGGGAAATTTCCCGGGAAATCCCCACGCCCTTCCACATTTACGATGAGGCGGGCATCCGCCAAACCGCCCGGGACCTGAACCGGGCCTTTTCCTGGAACCCGGGGTTCAAGGAGTATTTCGCCGTGAAAGCGACCCCCAATCCCTATATTCTGCAAATTCTCCACCAGGAGGGCTGCGGCTGCGACTGCGCCACGGCCCCAGAGCTGCTGCTGGCCAAGGCGGCGGGGGTGGGCGGCGAGGAGATCATGTTTTCCTCCAACGACACCCCGGCGGAGGACTACCGGCTGGCCCGGCAGCTGGGGGCCTGTATCAATCTGGACGACGCCACCCATGTGGACTTTTTGGCCCAAAACGGGGGCATTCCGGAGACGATCTGCCTGCGCTACAATCCCGGCGGCTCCTTCAGCCTGGGCAACACCATCATGGATATGCCCCGGGACGCCAAGTTCGGCATGACCGAGGACCAGATGGCCGGGGCCATCGCCCGGCTGCAAAAGCTGGGGGCGAAGCGGTTTGGCGTCCACGCCCTGCTGGCCTCCAACGCCTGGGGCAACGAGTACTATCCGGAGCTGGCGGGAAACCTGTTCCGGCTGGCGGTCCGGCTGCGGAACGCCACCGGGGCGGAGATCGCCTTCGTGAACCTGTCCGGCGGCGTGGGGGTGGACTACCGCCCGGAGCAGCCGAAGAGCGACATCTTTGCCATCGGCCAGGGGGTCCGGACTCAGTTTGAGCGGATTCTGGTCCCGGCGGGGATGGGCAATGTGGCCATCTATACCGAGCTGGGCCGGTTCATGCTGGCCCCCCACGGGATGCTGGTGTCCACGGTGATCCACCAGAAGCACATCTACCGGGAGTACCTGGGCCTGGACGCCTGCGCCGCCGATCTGATGCGCCCGGCGATCTACGGGGCCTACCATCATATCACGGTGCTGGGCAAGGAGGACGCCATTTTGGACCATGTCTACGACGTGGTGGGCGGATTGTGCGAGAACAACGACAAGTTCGCCATCGAGCGCAGCCTGCCCCAGGTGGAGATCGGGGACATCTTAGCCATCCACGACACCGGCGCCCACGGCTATTCCATGGGCTACAACTATAACGGCAAGCTCCGCTCGGCGGAGGTGCTGCTGAAAATCGACGGCAGCTTCCAAAAGATCCGGCGGGCAGAGACGCCCCGGGATTATTTTGCCACATTGGACGAGACTCCCTTCCATTTCGATGTATAATTTGTAAAATTTGCACAAAATAGGCGGAAATAATTTGTTGCTCCGGCGGCTGGAAATTTCAGAAGAGTTCATGTTTTCGCAGGGAGAATGTGCTATAATAGTTTCAAGCCGGACGATGAGCCCTCCGGCAATACCCTGCTCGAAAAGGAGCCGCTATGAACAACATTCTCTTTTTTCTCACGCCGAAGGCGCTCTGCGCTTTCCTTTATGATGACTATACCCTGCGGCAGGCCCTGGAGAAAATGGAGTCCGCCGGGTTTTCCGCGCTGCCCATCCTGAACCGCCGGGGGGAATACCGGGGGACGCTGACGGAGGGGGATCTGCTGCGGGCCCTGAAAAATCTGTGCTACATGGATATGCGCCAGGCCGAGGCCCACCGGGTCCACGAGGTCGCCCGCCGGCGGGACAACATTCCCGTGAAGGTGACCACCACCATGCACGAGCTGGTGGAGCGGGCCAGCGCCCAGAATTTTGTCCCCGTGGTGGACGACAAGGAGACCTTTATCGGCATCGTCACCCGCCGGGCCATCATCCAGTACTGCGAGAACCTCCTGTTCCCGGAGGACTGAGCGTATTTTTTCCAAACAAGCGCCCGCCGAATCTCCGGCGGGCGTTTCGCGGCCCCGGCTCTGTGCGCATTGCCCGCCGTCCTGGGCTTCCCGGCGGGAAAAGCTGTTAAATCCGCCGAATTTTGAAAGAATCGCCCCGACGCCCAAAAATCATCTTTACAATTTCCCCCATTTCGTGTATGATAACTCCGAACAGAGTAGGAAGTCCCGCGTGAAGTGCCGCCTAAATGGGGAGTTGTCGGGCGGACGAAGGAGTTTTCTCCGCGATGGGGTTTCCGCACCCGCTGTTGCATATGGGTGGGCATCCTCCTTTATGTAGCAACGAAACAAAAGGTCGGGCGGTCCCGGAAGCTGTTTTGCCGTCCTTCCCCCCGGTGCGCTACTCCCCTGGCTTTCTGCCGGGGGATTTTTTGCGGGCGCACGGAGGGCGGCAGGAAAAGTCTTGGCCCCCGGCGCGCCGAAATAAGGAGGAAATAATGGCAAACCTGAAAAAATCCGACAAATTGTACCCCCATCCCTTTTCCAAGGCCTACTGGCGGGACGCGGTTCTGGAGCTGACGGACCTGCGGATGCTGGTGGTGGCGGCCCTGATGATCGCCATCCGGCTCATTTTGAAGACGGCCCTGTACATCCCCCTGGCCCCCAATCTGAAGATCAACACCGCCTTTTTCGCCAACGCCCTGGGCGCCATGATCTTTGGGCCGGTGGTCGCCTCCATCTGCGCCGTCATCACGGACGTGCTGGGCTTCCTGCTCAATCCCGACGGCTTCTATTTCCCGCCCATGATCCTGACCGAGGTGGCCGGCTCCCTGATTTTCGCCCTGTTCCTGTACCGGGCCAAGGTCACCCCCGCGCGGGTGATGCTCAGCCGGTTCGCCATCTGCCTGGGGGTCAACGTCCTGCTGAATACCCCGCTGATGATCTGGTACTACTCTGTCTTCTACCCGGACAGCAGCTATGTCCTTACCATCCCCGCCATCGTCAAGAACCTGTTCTCATTCCCTCTGGAGTCGGTAGCGCTGACGCTGTTCCTCTCCATCCTGGTCCCCATCACCACCCGAATGGGCCTTACCTACGGGAATAAGGACGTGAAGGAGAGCCTGAAATTCGGTAAGCGGCAGGTGGCGCTGCTGGCGGTGCTGTTTGTGGTGGGCCTGGGCGCCACCTTTGCCTACCTCAACTACCACTACGCCACTACCTCCGTCAGCGCCGGGTACACCACCCAGGAGCGGCCGGTGAAGAACCAGGAGGCGCTGGAAAATATCCGCACCCAGACCGGGGACTTTAACGACGAGAACACCGTGGCGGTGATCGAGTCCGCCATGCACCCCTTCCTGAGTAAGATCACCACCTACACCGTGGGTGTGTACCAGGTGGACCCGGAGGCCCTGGCCGGGGAGAAGAAGACCATGGACGATCTGTGGGGCTATTCCAAGTCCCCCGCGACCAAGGACCCGGCCTTGACCCGGCTGGCCACCGTGACCTTCGTTTTGGACGAGAACACCGGAGAGATCACCGAATTTCAGTCCGAGCCCGCAAAATAACCCCCCGCCCCCCTTGCAAAAGGGGGGCGGTTTGGGTATAATAAGAAAAAAACAAAGGAGCGATTTCCATGGACCACGAGCATCCCCACGAGCATGAGCATACCCACGCCGACGGCGTGACCCATACCCATCCCCACACCCACGATCACGACCACGACCATCATCACGACTGCGCCCAGAGCTGCGACGCCTGCCAGACCAAGTGCGAACACACCCCCATGGAGGAGCTGACCGCCCTGATGAAGTATATGGTGGGTCACAACGCCGCCCATGCCAAGGAGCTGGCGGATCTGGCGGTCCAGCTGGACAAGGCGGGCAACCATATGGCCTATGAGCAGGTCATGGCCGCCGTGTCGGATTTTGAGAAGGGCAACCTGCGGCTCTCCGCCGTTCTGGCCAGCCTGGACGTGAAATAAGGAGGTTTCAATATGTGCCTTTCCACTGCCTACCGCAACAAAATGCAGCCGGAGACCGTGGCCATGCGCAACGTGATGCGCATTGAGTGCCAGGACGGCGTGGTGATCCTGACGGATCTGATGGAGCGCCAGATGGCCATCGAGGGCGAGCTGGCCCAGGCCAATTTGGTGGACGGCTATGTGATCATCAAGGAAAAAGCGGTATAAGTAACGAAGGACGCCCGGCGAAGACCCGCCGGGCGTCCTTGACAAATTTTCCCAGAAATGCTATGATAGCGACGGCACTGTTACATAAAAAGGCGGTTCAGCCACTCCCTTTTTCGGAAAGGGGGTGATGCGGATGGATGGGCGATGGGATCTCCTTCGCTTTCTGGTAAACTGCGTCATTCTGCTGGTTATTCTGGCAATGATGTGTTTCCTGGCTCCAAAAGCGTGTTGACCGCTCGGCTAGCCCCCAAGCGGTCAACAATTTGTTGATTAACCTCGTGAGGGCTTAACCGTCTGTAACAGTGCCCTCGCCTATATTATACCCCATTTTCCCCCAATGTCAATGAAATATTTTACCGATTTAGGACTTTGACCTGTAAACCCTCCAGCACATCCAGCACCTTTTCGTGGAGGCCCTTGTCGAAGGAATCCGTGCAGGCGGCGTCCACGGTAATCGTCGCCTGGGGGTACTTGCTTTGTAGAGTCACGGCGTTGCTGACCACGCAGATGTTGCTCACCAGCCCCACCAGCTCGATCTCATCCGCCCGTTCCGGCAGGACCGCCGCCGTGGCCGGGTCGCTGACGTCCATGCCAAAGGACAGCTTGTCGATGGCCACAGCCCCCACCTGGGCCAGGGCCTGGGCGGTCTGCCCGTAGACCTGCCAGCCGGGGGTGCCCCGGACGCAGTGAACTACCGGCAGATTCCGACCCTCCCGGGTTTGAAGATAGTCTTCAAAATGGGTGTCCCGGGTGAAATAGACCCGTCCCGGCCCGTAGGAGCGGATCTTTTCCGCGATGAGCCTGTCCAGCTTTTCCGCTCCGGGAAAGCCCAAAGCGCCGTCTACAAAATCCACCTGGTAGTCAATGACAAACAGATACCGTTCCATTTTTCGCGCCTCCTTGGGAAATATACAAATACCATACCAGATCCCGGAAAAAAAGTCAACGCATCCGGGGCACTTTTCCCGCAATCTACTTGACATTCCAGTGAAATATGGATAAAATATCTTTGGTATGGTGTACGCCGGCGGGCATTTGCCCCGGCGTTTCATATGAATCCGGCTTTTTCCGGAGTTTGGGAATGTCGCCTCATGGCGTTTTGATAGGAAGCCGGCGCTTGCCGGCGGTTTCCCCATGGGGTCAGTATGCCCACCTCCGATCAGGCCAATTATTCAAAGGAGGTGCTGTTAAACAATTATGAAACCGTTGGAAATTCTTTTGATCGTTGTGATCTGTGTGGTGGTAGCGGCCGCGGCGTTCGTCGCGGGGATTGTTTACCGCAAGAAGGTCGGGGAGCGTGAGATCGGCTCCGCGGAGCAGGAGGCCACCCGCATTATCAATGAGGCCATCCGGGGCGGCGAGAGCCGAAAGAAGGAAATGCTCCTGGAGGCCAAGGACGAGATCCATAAAAACCGCACGGAGTACGAAAAAGAGGTCAAGGAGCGCCGGGCCGAGCTGAGCAAGCAGGAGCGGCGGCTCCAGCAGAAGGAAGAGGCCCTGGACAAGAAGACCGACGCCTTCGAGCGGAAGGAGGACGAGCTTGCCCGCCGCCTGGAGGAGGTCAATCAGGTCAAGGCCGAGGCCGAGGCAGTCCGCCAGAAGCACCTGACCACCCTGGAGGAGATCTCCGGGCTGACCCAGGAGCAGGCCAAGCAGTGTCTGCTGGACAGCGTGGAGGCGGACGTCCGTCACGAGACCGCCGTGAAGATCAAGGAGGTCGAGTCCCAGCTCAAGGAGGAGGCCGACGAGAAGGCCCGGGAGATCATCGCCACCGCCATTCAGCGCTGCGCGGCGGACCACACGGCGGAGACCACCGTCTCCGTGGTGCCCCTGCCCAACGACGAGATGAAGGGCCGGATCATTGGCCGGGAGGGCCGGAACATCCGCACCCTGGAGACCATCACCGGTGTGGACCTGATCATCGACGATACGCCGGAGGCCATCACCGTCTCCAGCTTTGACCCGGTCCGCCGGGAGGTGGCCCGCCTGGCTCTGGAGAAGCTGATCGCCGACGGGCGGATCCACCCCACCCGGATCGAGGACATGGTGGAGAAGGCCAAGAAGGAAGTGGACCGCACCATCCGGGAGGAGGGCGAGCGGGCCTGCTACGAGACCGGGGTCCATAATCTGAACCCCGAGCTGGTGAAGATCCTGGGCCGGCAGAAGTACCGCACTTCCTACGGCCAGAATGTGCTGAATCACTCCATCGAGGTGGCCCATATCGCCGGACTGATGGCGGCGGAGCTGGGCGTGGACGTGGCCATGGCCAAGCGGGCGGGCCTGCTCCACGACCTGGGCAAGTCCATCGACCATGAGGTGGAGGGCAGCCACGTCCAGCTGGGCGCGGACCTGGCCCGGAAGTTCAAGGAGAACCCGGTGGTGGTCAACGCCATCGAGGCCCACCACGGGGACGTGGAGCCCAAGACGGTGATCGCCGTGCTGGTCCAGGCGGCGGACGCGGTGTCGGCGGCCCGGCCTGGCGCCCGGCGGGAGAATGTGGAGAACTATATCCGCCGGCTGCAAAAGCTGGAGGAATTGACCGGCTCCTATCCCGGCGTGGAGAAGGCCTACGCCATCCAGGCCGGCCGGGAGGTCCGGATCATGGTCAAGCCCGAGGAGGTCACGGAGGACAATATGATCCTTCTGGCCCGGGACATTGCCAAGAAGATCGAAGCGGAGCTGGAGTACCCCGGCCAGATCAAGATCAACGTGATCCGGGAGACCAAGGCTGTGGAATACGCGAAGTAAAAATCAAAAACGCGTCCGGGAAACCGGGCGCGTTTTTTGCGGTCAGAGAGTCCTTTCTGAGCGCAAATATTATGTATAGAAGCGCGCCCTTTCGTTTCGAAAGGGTTTTTCACCGTCTTGCCAAACGGGAAGTTATCTCACCGATGGTCATTTATATACTGCATAAACTCCCCGCTCCGGCGAATTTTTCTCGCCGGAGCGGGGTTGATTTGTTATTCTACCTGATCAGTCGATGGCCAGGCGGCGGGTCTCGGGCTGGGGGACCTGCTTTTTCGGAAGCTTCAGCTTCAAAACGCCGTTTTCGTACTGGGCCTTGATCTTGTCCGCCTCCACGCCGGACACATCAAAGGACCGACTGTACTGCCCGTAGGAGCGCTCCTGGCAGAGGACCTTGCCCTGGCAGTCCTTCTTTTCGCAGTCGGAGTGCCGCTGGGCGTGGATGGTCAGGGTGTCCCCGGCCAGGTCCAGGGAAATGTCCTTCTTGTCGAATCCGGGCAGATCGGCCTCCAGCAGGAAGCTCTCCCCCTGGTCGGTGATGTCGGTCTTGAACTCCGCCAGGTCCCCGGCGTAGAAGAAGGGGGCGAAAAACTGCCGCTCCAGCTCTTCCATCTCCCGGAAGGGGTTGTAGTTAGACAGGCCGCTCTTGCGGTAGGGTCTTAAATCGAACATGGTGTTACCTCCCAAATGAAATTCCGATCTTAGTATGCGCCGGCGGTTGAAAAATATTGCGAGTCTTTTTCAGAAAATGCGTCCTCGGTTGAAATCCGGCGGAAACTGTGCTATGCTGGTAGCGATCAAAAATAGAGGAGGCAGGACGATGGAACGGGAAAAACTGTTGGAAATTCGCGGCTGGGTCCGAAGGGAGCTGGAGAGCGCCGCCGATTTCTGGCTTAAAAATGGATTGGACCGGGCGCATGGCGGGGTTTACACCTGCCTGGACCGGCGGGGGAACGTCTTTTCCACTGACAAGAGCGTGTGGATGCAGGGCCGCTGCGGCTGGACCTACGCCTACCTGTGCCGGGTCTACGGCGTGAGGCCGGAGTGGCTGGCCGCCAGCAAGAGCTGCATCGACTTTTTGGAGGACCACTGCGTCAACCGCGCCGCCGGGGGACGGCTGTATTTCACCGTCACCGCCGAGGGCAAGCCCCTGCGCCAGCGGCGGTACTGCTTCTCCGAGGCGTTTTATTGCATGGCCAACGCGGAATACTATGGTCTGACTGGGGAGGGGGTCCATTTGGAGCGAGCCCGGCGGGCCTACGATCTATACTACGACCTGACCCACGGGATGCCGGACCCCACGGGCCTGGGGCCCAAGACGGACCCCGCCACCCGCACCGGCCGGAGCCTGGGCAATCCCATGATCCTGCTGAACGTCACCGCCGTTTTGAGCCGGGTGGACCCTAAGCGGCGGGAACTGTACGACCAGCGGGCCGCTGCCTGCGTAGAGGAGATCTTCCGCTACCATGTGAAGGAGGACCTGGGCTGCACCCTGGAAAACGTGGCCATGGACGGCGCTCCCCGGCTGTACTATACCGAGGGCCGGACGGTGAATCCGGGCCACGACATGGAGTGCGCCTGGTTCCTGATGGAGCGGGCCAACGAGACCGGGGACCTGACCCTGCATGAAAAGGCAGAGAAGGTCTTCAACATGGCCTTTTCCAAGGGCTGGGACCGGGAATACGGCGGGATTTTGTACTTCCTGGACTGCCAGGGCCTGCCGCCGGAGGCCTATGAGCACGATATGAAGCTCTGGTGGCCCCACAACGAGGCCCTGATCGCTTCCCTGATGCTCTACCGGGACACAGGGGAGGAAAAATACCTGGACATTTTCTGCCAGGTTTTGGACTATTGCAAGGCCCACTTTGCCGACCCGGAATATGGCGAATGGTTCGGCTACCTCCGCCGGGACGGCAAGCCAACGGAGCCCCCCTGCAAGGGCTCCACTTTCAAAGGCCCCTTCCACGTCCCGAGATGCCTGACCATGCTGGACACCATGCTGGGCCAAATCCTGGAAAGATAATAGGTCCCCCAATATTTCGCGCCCCCGGCATTCGCCGGGGGCGCTTGACGTTCTATGACGCGGCGCTCACCGCGAAACTTCAAGGAGCTTCCCCGTGACACGATTCTCCTTATTTTCATACCTAGTGGAATAGGGGGCTTGTATCTTTTTTTGGGAAAAACATTGCATAAAAATCCATGGATGTCAATTTAAACAATCATTTTGTTAATGCAATATCATTCTGTAAAGCATACTATACATATGAAAGGAGGGCCAGGAGATGATCGACGAGAACATCAGAGCATTACGACAACAGCGGGGGATCACCCAGGCGGAGCTGGCGCGGGATTTGGGGATCACGCGGGCGGGCGTCAACGCCTGGGAAATGGGACTTTCGGTGCCCTCCACCCAATATTTGGCGGAGCTGGCCCGGTATTTTCGGGTCTCCACGGATTTTTTGCTGGGGCTGGACAACAGCGCCACCGTCAGCGTGGCGGGGCTCACCCAGGAGGATATCCGCCTGGTCCGCCGTCTGATCGATCACCTGATCGAAAAAAACAAGACTGCTTACCAAAAATAGCGAACCGCCTCCCGGGCTGGGGGCGGTTTTTGTATGGAGAAGCGCCGCGCTTGCAAAAGGTACGCCCCCGGCATTCGCCGGGGGCGGCGGTTTTCAACTGATTTTTTCAAAATCCTCGGCCCCGTGCTTGCACAGCGGGCAGACAAAGTCCGGGGGCAGCTCCTCGCCCTCGTAGACGTAGCCACAGATCTTGCAGACCCAGCCGGTCTTCTTCTGGGCGGCGGGGGCGGGCTTGGGCTTGATGTGGTCAAAGTAATACTGGTAGGTGACGCTGGGAGCGCTGGAGAGGACCTTGGCCTCGGTGACGTCGGCCACGAACAGGGTGTGGGTGCCGTAGTCCGTGGCGGAGATCACCTTCCCGGAGAGTACCGCGTTAGTGTACTCGGGGATATACCGCAGGCCGTTGGCGGTGCGGCAGTCGTAGGAAACGGAGGCAAACTTGTCCGTGTCCCGGCCGGAGCAGAAGCCAAACTGCTGGAACACCTGGAAGGGCACGTCCTGGGTCAGGATGCTGACGTTGAACACCCCGGTGCGGAGGATCAGGTCGTGGGAGTAGTTCTGCTTGTTCACCGCGATCTGGATCCGGTTGGGGGTGGAGGTCAGCTGGCCGGCGGTGTTGATGATGCAGCCGTTGTCCTTGCCCCCCTCCCGGGTGGTCAGGACGAACAGACCGTAGGACAGCTTGAACATGGCCTTGTTGTCCACCGCGCCGGCGGGAAGGGGCTCCGCCGCCGCCGGGGCGGAAATGGTGGCGGCGATGGCGTCGGCCATTTTGGTCAGGTTCTCCAGCTGGGGCTCCTTGACGGAGGAGCGGATGGAGAGGGTCTCATTTAGAATGGTCAGGTTTTTGCACTTTTCCAGGGCCTTGCGCATCAGGCCGCCGCTGGTGGGGGCCCAGGAGCCGTTCTCGATCAGGGCCACGGTGCGGTTCTGAATGTTGTGGGCCGTCAGGTCCGCCAGCAGGGCCTCCATGGTGACGAAGATGCCGGCGTTGTAGGTGGTGGAGGCGAAGACCAGGTGGCTGTACCGGAAGGCCGCCGCCACGATCTCCGAGGCCGGGGTGACGGACACGTCGTAGATCACCGTGGGGATGCCCCGCTCCCGGAGCTTCACCGCCAGAATTTCGGCGGCGTTTTCCGTGTTGCCGTAGACGGAGGCGTAGGCGATCATCACGCCGGTCTCCTCCGGGGTGTAGCTGGCCCAGGCCAGGTACTTGCTGACGAAGGAGCCGATATCCCGCCGCCAGACGAAGCCGTGGAGGGGGCACAGCAGCTGAATGTCCAGCAGGGAGGCCTTGTTCAGAAGGTTCGTGACCTGGGTGCCGTACTTGCCCACGATGTTGGTGTAGTACCGCCGGGCCTCGTCCAGGTAGTCCCGCTCAAAGTCCACCTCGTCGGCGAAAATGGCCCCGTTCAGGGCGCCGAAGGTGCCGAAGGCGTCGGCGGAGAACAAAATGCCGTCGGTGGTGTCGTAGGACACCATGACCTCCGGCCAGTGGACCATGGGGGCCTTGACGAAGCAGAAATTGTGCCGTCCGGTGGAGAAGACCTCCCCCTCCTTGGCCTCCACCCAGCGGCTGTCCACGTCGAAGGAGAAGAACTGCTTCATCATGTTCCGGGTGGCGGCGTTGCAGACGATCTTCGCCCCGGGATAGCGGAGCAGAATGTCGTCCAAGGTGGCGGAGTGGTCCGGCTCCATGTGGTGGACGAAGACATAGTCCAGGTCCCGGCCGGCGAGGACCTGCTCCACGTTCTCAAAGAAGACCTTTCCAACGGCCTTGTCCACGGTGTCGAACAGGACCGTCTTCTCGTCCAGCAGGACGTAGGAATTGTAGCTCACGCCCCGGGGGACGGAGTACACGCCCTCGAACAGGGCCAGCCGCCGGTCGTTGGCGCCCACCCAGTACAGATCGGAAGTGAGCTGGCGATAGCAGTACATTTGATTTCCTCCTTAATCCTTTCCAAATTCGTTGAGGGCCAGCTTGAAGGCCCCGTAGGTCCCGGCGTCGTTGCCCAGAGAGGCCAGAGCGAACCGGGCCCCCTTGGCGGCGTGGAACACATACTTGTTGAAGTACCGCCGGGCCCCGTCCAGCAGGGGCAGACCCGCCTTGCTGACGCCGCCGCCCAGGACCACCACCTCCGGGTCGATGACGCAGCAGATGTCCGCCAGGAACTGGCCTAAATAGTCGTAGACCTGCTCCAAAATGGCGGCGGCGACCCGGTCGCCGGTGGCGGAGGCGTCGAACACGTCCTTGCAGGTCAGGGGGAAGATGTCCCGCAGGGCGGAGGGCTCGGGATGGGCCGCCAGATACCGCTCGGCCACCCGGACCACCCCGGTGGCGGAGCAGTACTGCTCCGCGCAGCCGTGCTTGCCGCAGCCGCAGGCCTCGGGCTCGTTCTTGTCCAGGACGATGTGGCCGATCTCGCCGCCGGAGCCGTGGTAGCCGTGGACCAGCTCCCCATTGATAATGATGCCGCCGCCTACGCCGGTGCCCAGGGTGGCGAAGACCATGTTGCTGGAGCCCATGCCGCCGCCCATCCAGTATTCGCCCAGGGCCGCCACATTGGCGTCGTTGCCGCCCTTGACGGGGAAGCCCGTCAGAGTCGAGAGGGCCTGATGGAGATTGAACACCCCCCAGCCCAGGTTGACGCACTTATTGACGTTGCCCTTGGGGTCCACCGGCCCGGGAACGCCGATGCCGATGCCCAAAATGTCGCTGTCCGGGATCCCCGTTTTATCCAGATGCTGCCGGATGGAGGCGGCGATGTCCGGCAGGATGTGCCGGCCCCGCTCCGCCGTCCGGGTGGGGATTTCCCATTTGCCTTGCATGACGCCTCGCTCGTTGAAAAAGCCGATCTTGACGGTGGTGCCGCCCAGATCCACGCCGAAGCCGTATTTCATAGATTTGTTTCCTCCCAGTGGGTTGAGTAGCTTCCTTATTATACCGCCGTCTGGAGAAAAAAGCCATAGGGAGTTGGAAAAATTTTGAAAAGTTTTGAAACTTTTCCAGCCCCCCTTGCGTTTGCGCCGATTTTGGAGTAACATATACACAAGCGAACCGAAAAAACGGAAAGGATGATTTGCCATGATCAAAGTCGATATATCCAATGTTTGGGGCCAGCTGTCCCTGCCCGATCTGCTGTCCATGGAAAAGGAGGTCGCCGCCGCCCACCAGACCCTGATGGACGGCTCCGGCGCCGGCAATGACTTTTTGGGCTGGCTCCACCTGCCCACCGCTGAGCCCACCGAGGAAATGCGCCGCATTTCCGCCGCCGCCGCCCGGATCCGGGCGGACTCCGACGTGTTTGTGGTCATCGGCATCGGCGGCAGCTACTTGGGCCCCCGGGCCGCCATCGAGCTGATGCAGGGCGTGAACCACAACATCGGCAAGGGGAAGGGCAACCCCCAGATCCTCTTCGCCGGCAACGGCCTGTCCACCCGGGCGTGGAACGAGCTGTGCCGCCTGCTGGAGGGCAAGGACTTCTCCATCGCCATCATCTCCAAGTCCGGCACCACCACCGAGCCCGCCATCGCCACCCGGGCCCTGCGCTGGATGCTGGAGCGGAAGTACGGCACCGAGGCCGCCAAGAAGCGGATCTACGCCATCACCGACCCCTCCAAGGGCGCTCTGCGGCAAATGGCCCAGGAGGAGGGCTGGGAGACCTTCGTGATCCCGCCGGATGTGGGCGGCCGGTACTCCGTCCTGACCCCCGTGGGCCTGCTGCCCATGGCCGTGGCCGGAATGGACATCAACGCCATCATGGCCGGGGCCGCCCAGTCCCAGAAAATTTACGACATCCGCTCCTTTGAGAACCCCGCCTGGCAGTATGCCGCCGTGCGGAACCTGCTCTACCGCCGGGGCAAGGCCATCGAGCTGTTCGAGTCCTTCGAGCCGGGCTTCAAAATGTTTGGCGGCTGGTGGCAGCAGCTCTTCGGCGAGTCCGAGGGCAAGGACGGCAAGGGCCTGTTCCCCGCCACCGCCGAGCTGACCGCCGATCTGCACAGCCTGGGCCAGATGATCCAGCAGGGCCAGCGGAATTTGTTCGAGACCATGGTCCGCTTCGCGCCCCCGGCCCAGGAGGCGGTAGTGGGCTCCGATTACAAGAATCTGGACGGCCTGAACTATCTGGAGGGCAAGACCCTCTCCTTTGTGGACGAGCAGGCGTTCTTGGGCACCGTGGCCGCCCATGTGGACGGCGGCGTGCCGGTGATCACCATGGACATGGGCAAGCTGGACTATCCCAAGCTGGGCGAGATGTTCTATTTCCTGGAGCTGTCCTGCGGCATTTCGGCGTACCTTCTGGGGGTCAATCCCTTCAACCAGCCCGGCGTGGAGCTTTACAAGCGGAATATGTTCCACCTGCTGGGCAAGCCCGGCTACGAAAACTGATTTTGCCAGGAAAAGGGGGTTGCAAAATCCGCCGTTTCCTGTTAAAATGTCGGTAACGCCCGTGTGCGTACTGCAAAGGAGGATTTTTTCCAATGATACATGTAATTATGGGCCTGAAGGGTTCCGGCAAGACCAAGAAGCTGATCGCCTCCATCAACGAGACCGTCGCCTCCGCCACCGGCGATGTGGTGTGTATTGAGTATGGCCGCAAGCTGACCTACGATCTGAGCTACCGAGTCCGTCTGGTGGACGCCAAGGAGTATTCCATTTCCAATGCCGACCAGCTCAAGGGCTTTTTGAGCGGTCTCCACGCCGGGAACTTCGACATCACCCATGTTTACATTGAAAGCCTGTATAAGATCATCGGCTCCGACCGGGCATGCGCCCAGGAATTTTTGACCTGGTGCGCCAGTTTTGCCCAAGCCAACAGCATGGAGATCACCGTCTCCATTTCCGACGACCCCGCCCAGGCTCCCGAGGGCATCAAGCAGTATCTGTAAATCCATACCGACCCAAAGGCGCCGCCGGTGGGCGGCGCCTTTTTCCTGCGTACCTTCATTCCCATTTTTTACAAGGAAGCATTATTTATATGAGCAGAAACGATCACTCTTTGGATGAAAACAAAATGGGCGTCATGCCCGTGGGCCGGCTGCTGCTGACCATGGCCCTGCCCATGATCGCCTCCATGCTGGTCCAGGCCCTGTACAACGTGGTGGACAGCATCTACGTCTCCCGGATCAACGACAGCGCCGTGACAGCTCTGGGCCTGGCATTCCCCGTGCAGAATATGCAGATCGGCTTCGCCACCGGCATCGCCGTGGGCGTCAATTCCCTGCTGAGCAAGTCATTGGGGGAGGGGAACCGGGAGCGGGCCAGCCGGGCCGCCGGAAACGGCATTTTTCTCACGGCCATCATCACCCTGGTCTTCATGGCCTTCGGCTTCCTGGGCTCCAGGCCCTACTATGCCATGCAGTCCCAGGTGGCGGAGACGGTGGAGGGCGGCGCCGCCTACACCTCTATCTGCTGTATCTTTACCCTGGGGGTCTTTGTGGAGATCCTCTTTGAGCGGCTCTTACAGGCCTCCGGCCGCACGGTGTACACCATGTTCACCCAGGGCACCGGGGCGCTGATCAACATTTTTCTGGACCCGGTGTTCATCTTCGGCTGGTTCGGCATCCCCGCCATGGGCATCGCCGGGGCGGCGGTGGCCACGGTGATCGGCCAGTGGGTGGCGGCGGCCATGGCGGTATTCTTCAACTTCCGGTTCAATTCGGATATCAACTTCCGTCTGAGCTTCCTGCGGCCCAAGTGGGCCGTGGTGCGTCCCATCCTCACCGTGGGCATCCCCTCGGTGGTGATGATGGCCATCGGCTCCGTGATGAACTTCTCCATGAACCAGATCCTGCTGGGCTTTGAAGGGGTGGGGGAGACCGCCGCCGGCGTCTTCGGCATCTACTACAAGCTCCAGAGCTTCTTCTTCATGCCCCTGTTCGGCCTGAACAACGCCGCCATCTCCATCGTGGCCTTCAACTACGGCGCCAGGAAGCCGGAGCGGATCACGGCCACGCTGAAACGCACGGTGGCCACGGCCCTGTGCATCACCACCGTGGGGCTGCTGGTATTCCAATTCTTCCCGGACCTGCTGATGGACATTTTCCAGCCTTCGGAGAGCTTCCGGACCATCGGTCGCAGCGCCCTGCGGATCATCAGCGTCCACTTCCCCCTGGCGGCGGTGTGTATCGCCCTGGGGGCCTCCTTCCAGGCCCTGGGGGTGGGCGTCTACTCCACCATCACCTCCCTTTGCCGGCAGATGATCGTGCTGCTGCCGGTGGCCTATCTGCTGAGCCTGACGGGCCAGGTCCAGGCGGTGTGGTGGGCCTTCCCGGTGGCGGAGGTCATGAGCCTGATCGTGACGGGGATCCTCTACATTCGGATCTACCGGAGGAAGATCCGCCCCCTGTTTTCTTCGCAGGGATAGGGCTTTTCCCGGTTCTCAGACACAATATCCTGTTGCCCGCCAAAATTTTCCCCGCTTTTTTCTCCAAAATCTGCCCCCCGGGCCGGTTGTGCCCGGGGGGAATGTGTGCTATAATTACCTTTAAGCGACTTGACTTTCCGGAATCTGTAAGGAGCGGCCATGAATATCGAATCCCTGAACATTCCATCCGGCGATCTGAAAAAGATCCTCTCCGCCGCCAACGGCGACGCGGC
>CANRQC010000020.1 GCA_947632695.1 uncultured Oscillospiraceae bacterium
TGGCTGTTGTAGAGTTCAAAGTAGAACCCGCCCTTGCGCAGCAATTCCTCATGGCGGCCTTGCTCGATGATCTGGCCGTCCTTCATGACCAGGATGATATCCGCCTCCCGGATGGTGGACAGCCGGTGGGCCACGATGAAGCTGGTGCGGCCCGCCATCATGGCGTCGAAGGCCCGCTGGACTTGCAGCTCCGTCCGGGTATCGATGGAGGAGGTGGCCTCATCCAGGAACAGCATAGGCGGCAGGCAGAGCATTACCCGGGCGATGCACAGCAGCTGCTTCTGGCCCTGGGACAAGGCCCCGCCGCTCTCCCCAATGGGGGTATCGTAGCCCTGGGGCAGCCGCCGGATAAAGCCGTGGGCGTGGGCCTGCTTCGCCGCGGCAACGATCTCCGCCCGGGTGGCCTCCGGCTTGCCCATGGCGATATTCTCCGCCACGGTGCCGGACTGGAGCCAGGTATCCTGGAGGACCATCCCCACGCTCCGCCGCAGCGCCCGGCGGCTCATGGTCTGGGTATCCACCCCGTCAAAAAGGATCCGGCCTCCCTGGGGGTCGTAAAAACGCATCAAAAGGTTAATAAAGGTGGTTTTGCCGCAGCCTGTGGGGCCAACGATGGCCACCCGCTGGCCGGGGCGGACCGAGAGGGAGAAGTCCCGGATCAGGGGCTTTTCCGGCGTATAGGAAAATTCCAGGTCCCGGATCTCTACCCCGCCGGTGAATTTCGCCGGGCGGGCGGGTTCCTGGGGGTCCGGGTCCATGGCGGGGGCCTCGATCAGCTGGAAGACCCGGCCGGCGCAGGCCAGGGAATTTTGCAGCTCCGCCACCACCCCGGAGATCTCGTTAAAGGGCTTGGTATACTGGTTGGCATAGCTGAGGAAGCTGGTCAGATTTCCCACGGTGATGCCCCCCGTCATGGCGGACAGGGCCCCGGTCAGGCCCACCCCGGCGTAGACCAAGGCGTTGACGAACCGGGTGCTGGGATTGGTAATGGAGGAGTAGAAAATGGCCTTGAGGGCGCTTTTTTCCAGCCGGGCGTTGATCTTGTCGAAGTCCGCCAGGGCGGCGTCCTCATGGGAAAAGGCCTGGACGGTTTTCAGGCCCCCCACCGTCTCGTTGATCAGGGCGGTCTGCGCCCCCTGGGCGGCGGTCTGTTCCCGGAACAGGTCATAGGTGCGCTGGGCGATAAATTTCGCCACCAGCAGGGAAACCGGGGTAATGGCGACTACCACCAGGGCGATCTGCCAGCGGATGGCCAGCATCAGCCCCAGGGTGCCTAAAATGGTGGTGACGCCGGTGAAAAACTGGGTGAAGCCCATGAGCAGGCCGTCTGCAAAGCTGTCCACGTCCGCCACCACCCGGCTGACGATGTCCCCCTGGGGATGGCTGTCCAGATAGGACAGGGGCAGCCGCTGCAAATGGCGGAACGCCTCTTCCCGAATCTGCTGGGTCACCCGGTAGACCGTGCGGTTGTTCATCTCCTGCATCAGCCACTGGCTCACCGCCCCCAGGGCGGCGCAGAGCAGGATCCGGGATAAAATAGCCGCCACGGCGGCAAAATCCACGTTCCTGGGCCCCACGATCTGGTCCACCGCCTGCCCCACCAAAATGGGGATCCGCAGGCTCATGGTCACATAGCCCGTGGCAAGGACCAGGGAGGCGGCGATCTTCCACAGGTGCCGCCGCACCCGGAGCAGGACCTTTTTCAGGATCTGCCACTGATTTTGCTCATTCATGGGCAGCCTCCTCTCTGGGAAACTGGGAATAGTAGATCTCCCGGTACACCGGGCAGCTCGCTAGCAGCTCCCCGTGGCGCCCCTGCCCCACCAGCCTGCCCTCGTCCAGCACCAGGATCTGATCCGCGTACCGCACCGAGGCCGCCCGCTGGGAGACCACGAATACCGTGGGCTTTTCCGGCAGATTCTGGATGGCGCTTCGCAGTCCGGCGTCGGTGGCGTAGTCCAGAGCCGAGGCGCTGTCGTCCAGGATCAGGATTCTGGGCTTTCGGACCAGGGCCCGGGCGATGGTCAGCCGCTGGCGCTGGCCCCCGGAAAAGTTGGCCCCGCCCTGGGAAACCGGGCTGTCCAGCCCGCCCTTGTCCCGGACCACCTCCAAGGCCTGGGCGGTCTCAAGGGCCTGCCAAAGCTCCTCGTCCGTGGCGCTGCCGTCGCCCCAGAGCAGGTTTTCCCGGATGGTGCCCTGGAACAGCTCGGCGCGCTGGGGCACCATCCCGATCCCCCGCCGAAGGGCCTGACGGTTCAGGCTGTCCACCGGCCGGCCATCCAGCAGCACCTGGCCGGCGGAGGCGTCGTAAAACCGGGGGATCAGGTTCACCAGGGTGGTCTTGCCGGAGCCGGTGCCCCCAATGACGCCGATGGTCTGCCCGGGCTGGGCCAGGAACGAAACGCCTTCCAGGGCCGGCGCGGCGGCCCCGGCGTAGGATGCGGTCACGTTCCGAAATTCCACGCCGCCCAAGGGGGGCTGGGTATCGGGGCCGTCGGTCTGGAGGGCCTGGACCTCCAGAAGGGCCTGCACCCGGTTGCCGCAGGCGGCGGCCTTGGTCATGTTGATGATCAGATTGGCCATTTTCACCAGCTCCACCAGGATCTGGGACATATAGTTGTACAGCGCCACCACCAGGCCCTGGGTCAGCACGCCGGCCTCCACCCGCAGCGCTCCTACCTGAATGAGCGCCGCCACCGCCAAATTCAAAATGGCAAAGGTCAGGGGGTTCATCAGCCCCGAGACCCGCCCGGCCAGAAGCTGCCGCTCCTTGAGAAGCTCCGTCCGTTGAGAAAAGGAGCGAATTTGGTCGTCCTCCTTGCAGAAGGCCCGCAGGACCCGTACCCCCGCCAGATTTTCCCGGGTGGCGGCGGTGATGCCGTCTAAGCCCACTTGGACCCGGCGGTACATGGGCATGGTGATCAGCATGATCCCGAACACCACCAGGCACAGCGCCCCGATCAGCACCACAAACACCAGCGCCGCCTGAAAATCGATGGTAAAGGCCATGATCATGGCCCCGAACACCACGAAGGGGGACCGCAGCAGCAGCCGCAGGGTCAAATTTACCCCGTTTTGCACCTGATTGATATCGGAGGTCATGCGGGTGACCAGGGTCGCGCCGCCCAGGGCGTCCTGCTCGGTGTAGCCCAGGGACAGAATATGGGCCATCACCGCATGGCGCACCCGGGCCGCGAAGCCCACGGCGGTCCGGGCGGCAAAATACTGGGCGGTGATGGCGCAGACCAGGCCCACCAGCCCCAGCAGCACCATCAGAAGGCACATCCGCACGATAAACCCCCGATCCCCAGTGGCGACGCCCACATCCACGATCCGGGCCACCACCAGGGGGATCAGCAGCTCAAATACCGCCTCTAATAGCTTAAACAGGGGCCCCAGGGCGCAGTCCCGCCCGTAGCCCTTCATATATTTCAGCAGTTTGATCAAAAAAGCCACCTCGCAGTCAAAGTATTCGTATTATAACACGGCCCGCGGAATTTGGCAACGCAGGAAGAAATTTCTGTTGACTTTTTCCCTGTTTACGGCTATAATACGGAGGTAAAAAACGCTACTGTGGCTCAGTCGGTAGAGCAGCTGATTCGTAATCAGCAGGTCGCCGGTTCAAGTCCGGCCAGTAGCTCCAAAAATCGGCAAGCGACGTTCAGAGCTTGCCGATTTTTACTTTTTCACTCTTCACTAGATACAATGGGCCGATTTTTGGAAGGTAATAAGTAATAGTGATTAGTGAAGAAGTTATATGGTGTCCCCTTCGGGGACGATTAAAATTAGTGCCGCAGGAGGTCAAGCCTCTACACCAAAAAGCCGAAGATATCTTTTTTACAACCTCCAGACAAAATCGGCAAGGCGTGAATGCCTTGCCGGTTTTTTCGTTCCAATTTTTACACTGGTCACGACGTGCGTCCGCCGGCCACGATCTGGTAGTAGGCGTTGGAGGTCAGCCGGTAGACCAGCAGGTAAAAGCCCCCGAAGATCAGGATACACACCCCGTTCACCGCCAGCAGCAGCGGCAGATTGTCCAGATTGAACAGAATCAGCAGCCGGTAGATCAGGGGAAAGGCGAAGCACAGGTGCAGCACCGTGGCGGCCAGGGGCAGGAAAAAGACCGTGCGGACCTGGAAATCGACGCTGCGGCGGATGTCCTGGGGCGTCATGCCCACCTTTTGCATCATGCCGAAGCGGGCCTGATCCTCATAGCCCTCGGAGATCTGCTTGTAGTAGAGGATCAGCACCGTAACCGCCAGAAAGACGATGCTGAGCAAAATCCCCAGATAGAGCAGCCCGCCGAAGGTGGCGTAAAAGTCCTGGCGGTTGCCCGCCCGGCTCTCCGTCTGAATATAGTCGTAGGGGAATTGGTCGCGGGTAAGAGCCGTTTCCTCCCGTCCACCGGTTTCAAAGAGCTCGGCGGTGAGCAGGCTGTCCAGTCGGCCGATCAGGTCCATCTGGGTCTCCGGCGCGGCGTCGGTGTCAAAGCGATAGTACCAGAAGGGATTGTAGGTGTGCCCGCCGCTGGAATCCCGGAAGTCCTCGATGGGAGCCAGGAGCCGCTCCACATCGTAAGTCACCAGATAGAAGCTGTTGACCATGTCCACGACCGCCTCCCCGTTCACCGCGGAAAACCCCTCGATCCGCCGGACGCGGTACTCCGGCCCGTCCTCCAGGGCGAAGGTGTCGTCCGGGTACGCCCCCCGCAGGGCGTAGACCAGCAGCTCGTCCTCCGCCAACTGAACATTTTCGCCGGAGAGGCGGTTGTAGGTGTCCAGAGAGAGGACGTAAAAGGTAAAGAGCTTCCCATAGTCCACCATCTCGTCCGCGTGCTCCGTGTAATTCTCCGCCACCCGGCCCTGCTCCAGCAGCCCGGAGAAGGAAACCTGGGTGTAATCCATCACGTTTTCCGACTGAAATCCGTAGCTGTCCCCCAACTCCCCGATCCGGCGCCGGACCGCGTCCAGGTCGGCATTTTCCAAATCGGCGTAGCCCTCAAAGGCCACGCTGATATTGATCTGCCGGGGATAGCGGGCCAAAAGGCTGTCCTCCGTCCCGACGTAGAGGCAGCTGGTGCTGGAGAGCATCACCAGCACCATGGTACACAGGATGCAGATGGATGCCAGCCCCGCACCGTTGCGGCGCATCCGGTAGACCATGGAGGCCACGGAGACGAAATGGTCCTTCTGATAATAGTACCGGGTATTTTTTTGCAGTCCCCGGCACAGCGCCACGGACCCGGAAATAAACAGCAGATATGTCGCCAGGATCACCAGGGCCACCGCGATAAAGAACCACACCATCACCTCCAGCGGCTGCCGCAACGTCACCGCCAGGTAATAGGCAAAGCCCAGCAGGACCACGCCCAGCACCGCCAGGACCCAGTTGGCCTTGGGGGGCTTCTCCCCCGCGTTCTCCCCCCGGAGCAGGGTCACGGGGTTCGTGAGCCGCACCCGGAACAAATTCACCAGGAAAATCAGGAGGAAAATGACTCCGAAGGCCTTTGCTGTATACCAGGCAACGCCAAAATCGAAGGTCAGCCGGAAGTCAGGCCCCTCGTGGACCACCGCCAGCAGTCCCGCCTGGGCCAGCTTGAACAGCGCCGCTCCCAGGAGCAACCCCCCCAATAGGCAGAGGAAATACACCGTCAGCGTCTCAAAAAACATGGTGACGCCCACATGGCCCTTGCCCATGCCCAGGACATTATAGAGCCCGTATTCCTTCATCCGCCGCCGGAGGATAAAGGAATTGGAGTAGAACAAAAACAGAGTGGAAAACAGCTGCATAATGAAGACGCCCAGGCCCAGAAACTGCTGGGCCCGGCTGCCGCCGGCGGTGGAGGACAGGACCTCGTCCACCGTCAGGGCCCCGACGATGTAGTTCATGGCCACAATTCCCATGCCCGCCAGCAGGCAGGGCCCGTACAGCCGCCCGTTTTTCCGGATCCCGCTCCAGGCCAGGCGGGGGTAAAACAGCAGCCTTTTCATTGCTCCTCCCTCCCGGTGGCCAGGGCGGTGAGGGCGTCCGCGATCCGCTGATAAAACTCCTGGTCGGTGCAGCCGCCCCGGTAGAGCTGGTGGAACACCTGGCCGTCCTTGATGAACAGCACCCGCCTGGCGTGGCTGGCGGCCTTGACGGAGTGGGTCACCATCAGCACCGTCTGCCCTTCCCCGTTGATCTGGGCAAATAGATTCAACAGCTCGTCGGTGGCCTTGGAATCCAGGGCCCCGGTGGGCTCGTCCGCCAGGAGCAGCCGGGGGCGGGTGATCAGGGCCCGGGCCACGGCGGCCCGCTGCTTCTGACCGCCGGAGATCTCATAGGGGTACTTTTTCAGCAGCTCCCCAATGCCCAGCTTTTCCGCCAGGGGCGTCAGCCGGTCCCGCATCTCCCAGTAGGGCCGGGAGGCCAGGACCAGGGGCAGGTAGATATTATCCTCCACGGTGAAGGTGTCCAGCAGATTGAACTCCTGGAACACAAAGCCCAGATTGTCCCGGCGGAAGGCCGCCATGGCCCCCTGGCCGATCTTGCTCAGGTTTCTGCCGTCCAGGTACACCGCCCCGGCGGTGGGGCTGTCCAGGGCCGCCAAAATGTTCAGAAGGGTGGTCTTGCCGCTGCCGGACTCGCCCATGATGGCCACAAACTCCCCATCCTCCACGCAGAAGGAGACGTTGCTAAGGGCCTCCACCTTTTGCGCGCCCAAACGGGTGGTATAGACTTTTTTCAGATTCTCCACTTCCAAAATGCGCATAAGTCAACCTCCTTTGATGGCGCTATTGTAACAGACCGGGGAACCGCAAGGCCATGGATTCGCCTTACATTTTCCCCGGTCAAACGAACAAAATTGTCACATTTACTCCACCGTCAGCGGCGCCCGGTCCAGGCGGAGGCGGATCACGGTGCCCTTCCCCGGCTCCGACTCGGCGGAGATGCCGTGGCCCAGGTTCCCACAGATCCGGCGGCAGAGGTACAGGCCGATGCCGCTGGCCCGCTTGTCGGTCCGGCCATTGAAGCCGGTGTAGCCCATCTCAAACACCCGGGGCAGATCCTCCGGGGCGATGCCAATGCCCGTGTCTCGGACGCAGAGGGTCCTGGGCTCCTCCCAGGTGATGGAAATACTGCCGGCGGGAGTGTATTTCAGGGCGTTGGACAGAAGCTGCTCCACCACGAAGCACAGCCACTTTTCATCCGTCAGGACTTTTTGATGGATGGGCGCATAGTCCAGCCGGATCTTCTTGCGGATAAACTGGGGCGCGAACCGGCGGATGGCGGCCCGGAGGATGCCGTCCAGGTCATATTCCCCGAACACATAGTCCCCGCTGCCGGTCTCCAGCCGGAAGTAGGCCAGCACCATGTCCACATACTGCTCCACCCGCACCAGCTCCTCCGTGAGCTGGCGGGACAGATCGGTATCCTCGCTTTGCAGCCGCAGGTGCATGGCGGCGATGGGGGTCTTGATCTGGTGGACCCAGAGGGTGCAGTACATTTTCATATCCGCCGCGCCGGTCTGAGCGGCGGCGCGGAGCTGGGCAAGCTGGTCCCGCAGGGCCTGAAGAAGGGCCTGGTAGTCCTCCTCCAGGGGCCCCACAGCCGGGGGCAGGTCCTCCATCAGCTCCTCCGGCAGTTGGGACAGAGCGGTCAGGGTCCGGTGCCGCCGGAGGGCCCGGCGGTAATCCGCCGCCAAAAATCCACCGCCCAGCAGCAGGCACAGTCCCGCCGGATAGGCCACCGCCGCCGGCGGCAGCCGGTACAGGGCGAAGACCAGCAGAAAAATGCCCATGCAGAGCAGAAAATAGCCGATCATGCCCGCTTTTTTCCGAAGATAGTGAAGAAAAAAGTCCATTTTTCAGTCGATCAAATAGCCCTGGCCGAATTTGGTCAGGATAAAGTTTTCCAGCCCGGCGGCGTCCAGCTTTTTCCGCAGCCGGTTCACGTTCACCGTCAGGGTGTTCTCATCCACGAAGCTGTCCGTGGCCCAGAGGCGCTCCATCAGCTTCTCCCGGCTCACGGTCCGGCCCCGGTTCTCCATCAGGGTCAAAAGGATCTTGAACTCGTTCTTGGTCAGCTGGATCGTTTCGTTTTCATAGACCAGGGTCCCGTCCCCGGTGTTCAGCAGGGCCCCCCGGTGCGCAAAAACCGGCATGGCCGCCCCAAAGGCGTAGGCCCGGCGCAGCAGCGCCTGGAGCTTGGCCATGAGGACGCTGATGTGGAAGGGCTTGGCGATAAAATCGTCGGCCCCCAGATTCATGGCCATGACGATGTTCATATTGTCCGACGCGGAGGACAGAAAGAGGATGGGCACCTTGGAGACCTGTCGAATTTGGCCGCACCAGTGATACCCGTCAAAAAAGGGCAGGCCGATATCCAGCAGCACCAGATGGGGATCATAGGCCGAAAACTCCCCCATCACGTTTCGGAAGTCGGAGACCCGGCGGGTATCCAGGTCCCACAGCCGGGCCTGGTCCTCGATAGCCTGGGCAATGCCCGGATCGTCCTCCACAATGAAAATGCGGTACATTTCAGCCCCCTGCCCGTTCCAGGCCCAGCTCCAGCGCCGCCAGGATGGTCTGCTCCCGCACCTGTTCCCGGTCGCCGGAGAAATGGCGCTCCCAAACCGCCGTGCCGTTCCAGTCGGCGCAGCCGATAAACACCGTTCCCACCGAGTGGCCGTACTCGTCCCCGTCGGGGCCGGCCAGGCCCGTGACGGACAGGGCCATATCCGCCTGGAGCGCTTCCCGGGCCCCCTGGGCCATGGCCAGGGCCACCCGGGGGGAGACCGCCCCTTCCCTCTCCAGCAAGGCGGCGGGAACATGGAGCAGGTCCTGTTTTACTTGGTTTACATAACTTATGATTCCGCCCTTGTAGACCTTGGAGCTGCCGGGAACGGCAGTGAGGGCCTGGCCGATACCGCCGCCGGTGCAGCTTTCCGCCGTGGCCAGGGTCTTTCCCGCTAGGGCGGAAAGCAGATCAGAGCAGCGCTTCGTCTTCGTCATAGCGCACCGTCACCTTCTCCACCGACTCCAGGGCCCGCCGGATCAGGGCGGGCCGGTCCAAAGCCGCCTCCGCCTTCCGCACCTGGCCCAGGGTGGGCTTGGTCCGGGGATGCTTGGGGGTAAAGACCGTACAGCAGTCCTCATAGGGCAAAATCGAGGTCTCCAGGGTCCCGATCCGCCGGGCCCGGGTCACGATCTCCTCCTTGTCCATGCCCACCAGGGGCATGAAAATGGGCAGCTCCACCCGCTCCCCGGTCACCGCCATGGCCTCCACGGTCTGGCTGGCCACCTGACCCAGGTTCTCCCCGGTGACCAGGGCCTCGCAGCCGTCCCGCCGGGCCAGCTCCTGGGCGATCTCCATCATGAACCGGCGCATGATCAGGGTGAAGTATTCCTCCGGGCAGTGGTCCCGGATGGCCTCCTGGATCTCGGTAAAGCCCACGATGTTCACCGTCATCCGTCCGCAGTATCTGCTCACCAGCCGGGCCAGCTCCAGGACCTTGTCCTTGGCCAGTTGGGAGGTATAGGGGTAGGAGAAAAAGTGGACCGCCTCCACCTCCATGCCCCGCTTGGCCATCATATAGGCCGCCACGGGGGAATCGATGCCCCCGGAGAGCAGACACATGGCCCGGCCCCCCACCCCCGTGGGCAGGCCCCCGGCGCCGGGGGCCGCGGGACCGTGGACATAGGCCGCCAGGTCCCGGATCTCCACATACACCGTGTACTCCGGGCTGTGGACGTCCACCCGGCAATTCGGATGGGCCTCCGCCAGCCGCCCGCCGATTTCCTGGGAGATCTGGATGGAGGTCAGCGGGAAGGACTTGTCCGACCGCTTGGACTCCACCTTGAAGGAGGCAGCCTGATCCAGCTCCTCCCCCAGGTAGGTCTCCACCGCCTGATAAATGGCGTCCAGGTTTTTTTCGCAGGGGCGGCAGCGGCACAGGCTCACCGTGCCGAAGACCGTGCCCAGGGCCTCCCAGGCCCCGTCCAGATCCGCCTCTTCTTCCATGGGCTCCACATAGACCGTGGACTGCATGAGATAGACGTCGAAATTTCCGTATTTTTTTACCCGCCGCCGGACGTTCTGCCGCAGGCGGTTTTCAAACTGGCGCTTGTTGGCTCCCTTCAGGACCACCTCGCCCAGCTTCATTAAAAAGATCTCCTTCATAGCCGCTCCTTTTTTAAACCCCCAGGTTCACCATTCGATAGCCGATGGCCTCGGCAATGTGCTGGGGCTGAATTTCCGGACAGTCCTCCAGATCCGCGATGGTCCGGGCCACCCGCACGATCCGGTCATAGCTCCGGGCGGTGAGGCCCAGGGCCTCGTAGGCCTGGCGCATCAGCTCCGTGCCCTCCGGGGACAGAAGGCAGAACTTCCGTAGCTCCTCCGGCCCCATCCGGGCGTTGCACATCCGTCCCCGGGGGGCGAACCGACTGTGCTGCCGCTGCCGGGCCGCGTCCACCCGGGCCTTGATGGCGGCGGAGGGCTCCGCCTCCGCTCGGGTGCGCAGGTCTTCAAAATGGACCGCCGGCACCTCCACCACAATGTCGATCCGGTCCAGCAGGGGCCCGGAAATGCGACCGCGATAGCTCTGCACCGACTGTGGCGAGCAGGTGCAGCGGCCCGAGGGGTCCCCGTACCAGCCGCATTTACAGGGGTTCATGGCGCAAACCAGCATCAGCTCCGCCGGGTAGGTCACGGAGCCGTGGATCCGGGAGATGGTCACTGCCCCGTCCTCCAAGGGCTGGCGCATCAGATCCAGGGTGTCCCGGTGAAATTCCGGCAGCTCGTCCAAAAACAGCACCCCCTGGTGGGCCAGGGAGATCTCCCCCGGCCGTGGATTGGAACCGCCGCCGGCCAGCCCGGCGTTGGAGATGGTGTGGTGGGGCGCCCGGAAGGGCCGCCGGGTCACCAGCGGATGCTGGGCGTCCAGCAGGCCCATGACGGAATAGATCTGGCTGACCTCCAAAGACTCCTCCCAGGTCATATCCGGCAGAATGGAGGGCAGCCGCCTGCTGAGCATACTTTTTCCCGAGCCCGGCGGGCCGATGAGCAGCACGTTGTGCCCGCCGGCGGCGGCGATCTCCAGGGCCCGCTTCACATTTTCCTGGCCTAAGACGTCTTTAAAATCCAAACCCTGGACCATTTCGGGCTGGGGGATCCAAAGAGGCTCCTCGGCAATCTCCCCTTCTTTGTTGAGAAAGGCCGCCAGCTGGGCCACGGAGGAAACCGGGTACACCGCCGGTCCCCGGGCCAAGGTCGCCTCGGCGGCGTTCTCCGCCGGGACGAAAATCGACGTGATCCCCGATTTTTTGGCGGACAGGGCCATGGGCAGCACCCCGGGCACGGCCCGGAGCTTCCCGTCCAGGCTCACCTCGCCCAAAAAAGCCCATTCCGGCTTGGGCCGGCGCACCGCCCCGCAGGCGCAGAGAATGGAGAGCAGGATGGGCAGATCGTAATGGGTGCCCGCCTTTTTCAGATTGGCGGGGGCCAGATTCACGGTGATGCGGCTGGTGGGAAAGGTCATGCCGCTGGTCTTGATCGCCGCCCGCACCCGCTCCCGGGCCTCCTTCACCGCCGCGTCCGGCAGCCCCACAATGTCAAACCCCGGCAGGCCGTTGGAAAGATAGCACTCCGCGGTCACGGAGATGCCCTGAATGCCCGTAACGCCAAAGGTGTGAACGCTGCAAATCATTTTTCCGCCTCCTCTTTTTTCCTGGTTTTCATGATACTGTTTTTTCTCGAAAAACGCAATCCTTTTTTTGCGGTTAGTGGCGACTAACTTCCGAAATGTGGCAAAAAAGCCATTCTCTTTTGTATGTTTCCACGATTTTTTTATGGATCTGCCCATCCCGCACTTTACAAATCGCCTCAAAAGTGATATCATAGTTGCGACAAATTTGAATCCTTATAGGAGGTATTTCATTTTGGCTAGAAAATTCAAAACCATGGACGGCAACACCGCCGCCGCCCACGTCAGCTATGCCTTTACAGAAGTAGCTGGCATCTACCCCATCACCCCCTCCAGCCCCATGGCCGACAACGTGGACCAGTGGGCTGCCGCGGGCCGCAAAAACATCTTTGGCAATCCCGTCAAAGTGGTGGAGATGCAGTCCGAGGCCGGCGCCTCCGGCACGGTCCACGGCTCTCTGGCCGCCGGCGCGCTGACCACCACCTACACCGCCTCCCAGGGCCTGCTGCTGATGATCCCCAATATGTACAAGATCGCCGGCGAGCTGCTGCCCTGCGTGTTCCACGTGTCCGCCCGTGCTCTGGCCTCTCACTCCCTGAGCATCTTCGGCGACCACACGGACGTGATGGCCTGCCGTCAGACCGGCTTCGCCATGCTGGCCGAGACCAACCCCCAGGAGGTCATGGACCTGTCCCCGGTGGCGCATCTGGCCGCCCTGAAGGGCCGCGTCCCCTTCATCAACTTCTTCGACGGCTTCCGCACCTCCCATGAGCTGCAGAAGATCGAGGTCTGGGACTACAAGGACCTGGCCGACATGCTGGACATGGCCGATGTGGACGCCTTCCGCGCCCGCGCGCTGAACCCCGAGCGGCCCACCATGCGCGGCAGCCATGAGAACGGCGACATCTTCTTCCAGAACCGCGAGGCCATCAACAAGTACTACGACGCCGTCCCCGGCATCGTGGAGGAGATGATGGCGAAGGTCAACGACAAGCTGGGCACCGACTACAAGCTGTTCAACTACTACGGCGCGCCCGACGCGGACCGTGTCATCATCGCCATGGGCTCCATCTGCGACGTGGCCGAGGAGGTCATCGACTACCTGACCGCCAAGGGCGAGAAGGTCGGCCTCATCAAGGTCCGCCTGTACCGGCCCTTCGCCGCCGACCGCCTGCTGGCCGCCATCCCTGCCACCTGCAAAAAGATCGCCGTTCTGGACCGGACCAAGGAGCCCGGCGCGCCCGGCGAGCCTCTGTACCTGGATGTGGTCTCCGCGCTGGCCGACGCCGGCAAGACCGACATCAAGGTCGTGGGCGGCCGCTATGGCCTGGCCTCCAAGGACACGCCTCCCTCCACGGTCGTTGCCGTGTACAAGGAGCTGGCCAAGGCCGAGCCCAAGAAGCTGTTCACCGTGGGCATCGTGGACGACGTGACCAACCTGAGTCTGCCGGAAGACGAGTCCCCCAACACCGCCGCGGAAGGCACCATCGAGTGCAAGTTCTGGGGCCTGGGCGGCGACGGCACCGTGGGCGCCAACAAGAACTCCATCAAGATCATCGGCGACCACACCGGCAAGTATGTCCAGGCGTACTTCCAGTACGACTCCAAGAAGACCGGCGGCGTCACCATTTCCCACCTGCGCTTCGGCGACAAGCCCATTAAGAGCCCCTACTATGTGAACAAGGCCGACTTCGTGGCCTGCCACAATCCCTCCTACATCACCAAGGGCTTTAAGATCGTCCAGGACGTGAAGCCCGGCGGCGTGTTCCTCATCAACTGCCAGTGGAGCCTGGAGGAGCTGAGCCACCATCTGGATGCCGCCTCTAAGCGCTACATCGCCAAGAACAACATTCAGCTCTACACCATCAACGCCATCGACCTGGCGATCAAGGTGGGCATGGGCAAGCGGACCAACACCATCCTCCAGTCCGCCTTCTTCTCCCTGGCCAAGGTCATGCCCGAGGAAGAGGCCATTGCCTACATGAAGGACGCCGCCGAACACTCCTACCTGAAGAAGGGCCGGGACGTGGTGGAGAAAAACTGGAACGCCATCGACGCCGGCGCCACCGCCTATGAGAAGGTGGACGTGCCCGCCGACTGGGCCGATGCCCAGGACGCCGAGGATGCCACCGTCCTCACCGGTCCCGAGGATACCGTCAAGGTGGTCAAGAACATCCTGACCCCCGTGGACAAGATGGACGGCGACAGCCTGCCCGTTTCCGCCTTCATGGACTATGTGGACGGCCAGTTCGCTCTGGGCGCCGCCGCCTATGAGAAGCGGGGCGTGGCCGTGACCGTGCCCAGCTGGGACGCCGGCAAGTGCATCCAGTGCAACAACTGCGCCTATGTCTGCCCCCATGCTACCATCCGTCCCTTCGCTCTGACCGCCGAAGAAGCGGCCGCCGCTCCCGCGGGCACCAAGACCGCCCCTGTCAAGGCCGGCAAGGGCAAGGGCGTGTATACCTTCGCCATGGCCGTGTCTCCTCTGGACTGCATGGGCTGCGGCGTCTGTGTCGGCGTGTGCCCCACCGACGCCATCACCATGGTGCCCCAAGAGCAGGAGCTCAAGGAGCAGGAAGTCTTCAACTACATGGTCCACCAGGTTTCCGAGAAGAAGGAGCTTCAGGATTCTACCGTCAAGGGCAGCCAGTTCCGTCAGCCCATGCTGGAGTTCTCCGGCTCCTGCGCCGGCTGCGCCGAGACCAGCTACGCCCGTCTGGTGACCCAGCTCTTCGGCGACCGGATGTACATCTCCAACGCCACCGGCTGCTCCTCCATCTGGGGCGGTCCCGCCGCGACCTCTCCCTACTGCACCAACAAGGAGGGCAAGGGCCCCGCTTGGTCCAACTCCCTGTTTGAAGACAACGCCGAGCATGGCTTCGGCATGTACACCGCCCAGGCCGTCATCCGGGAGTCCCTGGCCAACAAGGTCAAGGCCGTCATGGAGAAGACCTGCGACGAGGAGCGGAAGGCTGCATGCCAGGCCTGGCTGGACACCTATGACGATGGCGAGGCCAACAAGGCCGCTACCAAGGCCCTGATCGCCAACCTGGAAGCCAAGGTCTGCTGCGACGACGTGAAGGACATCCTCTCCAAGAAGGAGTATCTGTCCAAGAAGTCCGTGTGGATCTTCGGCGGCGACGGCTGGGCCTATGATATCGGCTTCGGCGGCGTGGATCATGTCCTGGCCCAAAACAAGGACGTGAACATCTTCGTCTTCGACACCGAGGTCTACTCCAATACCGGCGGCCAGGCCTCCAAGGCCTCCAACATCGGCCAGGTGGCGCAGTTCGCCGCCGCCGGCAAGGAGACCAAGAAGAAGAGCCTGTCCGAGATCGCCATGTCCTATGGCTACATCTATGTGGCCCAGGTGGCCATGGGCGCCAACCCCGCTCAGACCCTGAAGGCCATCACCGAGGCCGAGGCCTACCATGGTCCGTCCCTGATTATCGGCTACGCCCCCTGCGAGATGCACTCCATCAAGGGCGGCATGATGCACTGCCAGGAGGAAATGAAGAAGGCTGTGGAATGCGGCTACTGGAACCTGTTCCGCTTCGATCCCTCCAAGCAGACCGGCAAGTTCACCCTGGACTCCAAGGCCCCCAAGGGTGGCTATCAGGAGTTCCTGATGAACGAAGCCCGGTACAGCCGTCTGACCCGGGAGTTCCCGGAGCGGGCCACCACCCTGTTCGCCCGGAACGAGGAGGCCGCCAAGGAGCGCTACGAGCATCTGCTGAAGCTGGTAGAGATGTACAAGGACTAAGGGGCTGCCGCCTTGGGCGGTTGAGAACGGTTCTTCTTCCCCGCCCGGTATCGCGGAAAACCTGATCCAGTTCTTTTCAAGCGTCTGACGGAGGTGCGGATTTCTATTCCCTTCCGCAGCCCCGGCAGAACCAAGCAAAAAACTGCCCGCCCCCGGTTTCGGGGGCGGGTTTCGCGAAAGGAGGAAAAAATGCGCTGCACCGTGGTGGATATTCGGGGAGACTACGCCACCGTCCGCTATGACGACACCGGGGTGGAGTCCGAGGTGGCCATCGCCCTGCTGCCCTTCGGGGTGGACGTTGGGGACCGGCTGATATTTGAAAATTACGAGTTTACCCGTGAATAAACTTCTGCCCCGGCCCGTGGCCGGGGCAGGCTTTTTAGCTCAAATCCAACATTTTTTCCAACGCCGCCAGCTTGACGCAGGTGCAGAACACCTCCATGGCCTCCCGCAGCTCCGAAACCGGGGGCAGACTGGGGGCGATGCGGATATTGCTGTCTGCCGGGTCGATGCCGTAGGGATAGGCGGCGCCGGCGCCGGTCATGGTGACCCCCGCCTCCTTGCACAACGCCAGGGCCCGCTTGGCGGTGCCGGTGAGGGTGTAAAAGCTGACGAAGTAGCCGCCGGTGGGCCGGTTCCAGTGGGCGAAGCCCAGGGGATCGATCTCCCGCTCCAGATAGTCGAAGACCACCTGGAACTTGGGCCGCACGATCTCCGCCTGGCGCTTCATCAGGGCGATAGTATTTTCCCGGTCCTTTAAATAGCGGACGTGGCGGAGCTGATTGACCTTGTCATAGGAGATCATCTGCACGGAAAACAGCTTGGTCAGATAGCCGATATTCTCCTCCGACGCGGCGATGCAGGACATCCCGCCGCCGGCGAAGGTGATTTTGGAGGTGGAGGCAAACTCGATCACAAGATCCGGGCTGCCCGCCTGGGCGCACAGGGACAAAATATCCGGGAAGGGCACATATTCCCCCTCAAATTCGTGGACGCAGTAGGCGTTGTCCCACATCACCGTGAAATCCGGGGCGGCAGGCCGCAGATTGGCGAAGCGGCGGACAGTCTCATCGGAATAAATGATGCCGTCGGGGTTGGAATACTTGGGTACGCACCAGATGCCCTTCACCGCCGGATCTTTCACCAGCTTCTCCACCAGATCCATATCAGGCCCGGCGGGCGTCATGGGCACCGGGATCATTTCAAAGCCAAAGGAGCCGGTGATGGTAAAGTGCCGGTCATAGCCTGGGCAGGGACAGAGGAATTTAACCTTCTCCTCCCGGCACCAGGGCCGGGGGCTGTGGCGCAGGCCGTGGGAATAGGCCCGGGCGATCACATCATACATCAGGCTCAGACTGGAACAGCCGCCGACGAAGACCTGCTCAGGCTTGCAGTCCAGCATATCCGCCCAGTAGGCCTTGGCGCAGGGCAGCCCGGACAGCTCTCCGTAATTCCGAGCGTCGATGGCGCCGTCATAACAGTCTTCGGGAGCGGCCAGGACCGTCAGCATTTCGCTGGCCAGGTCCAGCTGCGCGGTGGCGGGCTTGCCCCGGGCCATATTCAGCTTCAGGCCCTTGGCCTTGCAGGCTTCAAAACGGGCCAGCTCCACTTTATATTCCTGGGCCAGATCCTCCCTCGTTTTGCAAGAATAGGGGGTCACGTCCATCATCCTTTCCTTCCATATGGGTGAGAGTCGGTTTTATTATACGCCCTGGAACGGAAAAATGCAACATCTGATTCCGCAAAAATTCATTTTCCCCTGAACTTTTCTGTATTTTTGGTGCCCTTGTACAAATGGAACCATGGAATTTCAGCATTTTTATCTACTTTCACGCCTTGCATTTTTCCCGGTTTTCGCATAAAATTGGGATGTGATTTTTGATATTTTCCTATTTTTTCGGCAACGAAGCCACCGCTCCGTCGGGGCGGGAAAGATGGGAAAATGCAATATCTCCGATTCAAACTTTCATTTTTACCGGCAGAGCAATAAGGGAGGTCATTATGAGCGACATCGTAAAGGTACCCGAGATCTTTGGCAGCGACGTTTTCAACGAGGCGACCATGAAGCAGCGTCTGGCCCCGGAAACCTACTGCGCCTGGAAAAAGTGCATCGAAACCGGCACGTCTCTGGAGCTGCCCGTGGCCAACGAGATCGCCGAGGCCATGAAGGCCTGGGCGACGGAGAAGGGCGCCACCCACTATACCCACTGGTTCCAGCCCATGACCGGCATCACCGCCGAAAAGCACGACTCCTTCATCGCCCCCACCGGGGACGGCAAGGTCATCATGGAATTTTCCGGCAAGGAGCTGGTGCGGGGCGAGCCCGACGCCTCCTCCTTCCCCTCCGGCGGCCTGCGGGCCACCTTCGAGGCCCGGGGCTACACCGCCTGGGACCCCACCGCCTTCGCCTTTGTCAAGGACAACAGCCTTTACATCCCCACCTGCTTCTTCTCCTACACCGGCGCGGCCCTGGACAAAAAGACGCCCCTGCTGCGCTCCATGGACGAGGTCTCCCGGGAGGCCGTCCGGATCCTGCGGCTGTTTGGGGACACCGCCACCAAGCGGGTCACCCCCTCGGTGGGCCCGGAGCAGGAGTATTTCCTGATCCCCCGGGATCTGTACGCCCAGCGGGAGGATCTGCGGCTCACCGGCCGCACCCTGTTCGGCGCCATGCCCCCCAAGGGCCAGGAGCTGGAGGATCACTACTTCGGCACCATCCGCACCCGGGTCTCCAATTATATGAAGGACCTGGACGAGCAGCTTTGGCGGCTGGGCATCCTGTCCAAGACCAAGCACAACGAGGTCGCCCCCTGCCAGCATGAGATGGCGCCCATCTATACCGACGCCAACACTGCCTGTGACGCCAACCAGCTGGTCATGGAGATCATGAAGAAGTGCGCCGCCAAGCACAATCTGGTGTGCCTGCTCCATGAGAAGCCCTTCGCCGGCGTCAACGGCTCCGGCAAACACAACAACTGGTCGCTGGGCACCGACACCGGCAAGAATCTGTTCAGCCCCGGCAAGACCCCCGCCCAGAACGCCCAGTTCCTGGTATTTTTGGCGGCCTTCATCCAGGGCGTGGACGAGTATCAGGACCTGCTCCGCTGCACCGTGGCCTCCGCCGGCAACGACCACCGGCTGGGCGCCAACGAGGCCCCGCCGGCCATCATCTCCATTTTCCTGGGCGACGAGCTGAACGCCGTGGTGGAGTCCATTATCAACGGCGCCAGCTACACCGATCTGGAAAAGAGCATGCTCCGCATCGGCGTGGACGTGCTGCCCTCCATTCCCAAGGACACCACCGACCGGAACCGCACCAGCCCCGTGGCCTTCACCGGCAACAAGTTCGAGTTCCGGATGCTGGGCTCCGCCCAGTCCATCGCCGGGCCCAACATCGTGCTGAACACCATCATGGCCGAGGAGCTGGGCAAATTCGCCGACGTGCTGGAGAACGCCCCGGATTTCGACACCGCCCTCCACGATCTGGTGCGGGACGCCCTGACGGGCCACCAGCGGATCATCTTCAACGGCAACGGCTATTCCGAGGAGTGGCCCATCGAGGCCGAGAAGCGGGGCCTGAGCAATCTGCGGTCCACCGCCGAGGCTCTGCCGGCCTACATCAGCCCCAAAAATCTGTCCCTGGTGACCAAGCGCGGCATTTTCACCGAGGCGGAGTTCATCGCCCGGTATAAGATCCACCTGGAGACCTACGCCAAGATCCTCCACATTGAGGCAATGACTTGCGTGGATATGCTGCGGAAGCTGATCCTCCCCGCCGCCTCCAAGTATGCCGGCGCTTTGTGCGAGACCGCTTCCGGGAAAGCCGCTATGGGCGTGAGCTGCAAGGCGGAAAAGGCCCTCCTGACCCGGCTTTCCGCCGCCACCGACCGGGCCTACGACAAGTGCGAGAAGCTGGCCCATGATATCGAGGTCGCCCCCACCGGCACCGTGGAGGACGCCGCCAATTATTATCACAGCGTGATCCTGCCTCAGATGGACAGCGTCCGGGAGGACGCCGACGAATTGGAGCGGCTCACCGACAAGAGCTACTGGCCCTACCCCACCTACTCCGATCTGCTGTTCTACTGATCCAAATCCATCAAGCGAAGCCCCCTTCCAAACCAGGGGGCTTCGGCGTTTGCCAAGGAGGACCTTATGAAATTCATCTTCATCACCGGCGGCGTGGTCTCGGGCCTGGGAAAGGGCATCTGCGCCGCCTCCCTGGGGCGGCTGCTGAAGCAGCGGGGCCTGCGGGTAAGAAATCAAAAGCTGGACCCCTATTTGAACGTGGACCCCGGCACCATGAGCCCCTACCAGCACGGGGAGGTCTTCGTCACCGACGACGGGGCGGAGACGGATCTGGACCTGGGCCACTATGAGCGGTTCGTGGCCGAGAGCCTCACCGCCAACGCCTCGGTGTCCGCCGGAAAGATCTACTGGAACGTGCTGAACCGGGAGCGGGAGGGGGGCTATCTGGGCCGGACGGTGCAGATCATCCCCCACATCAC